>JADGPB010000286.1 GCA_017882655.1 Propionibacteriales bacterium | reverse complement strand
GACGCCACGGTCGAGCAGCCCGCCAACGCGCCTACGACGGCGACCATGCCCAGCAGACCGCGGCGCGACATCACGGCGCCAGTCTCCCATGGCGCATGCTCGATGTGGGTCAGCGCTACCCCGTGACGAGCACCTGTCCGAGGTCGTACGCGCTCGCACGGTCGATCTGGTCGATCCGGCACGAGCGGGGCTCGCGGTCGGGGCGCCAGCGTACGAGCGACACGGCGTGGCGGAAGCGGTGGCCCTCCAGCTGGTCGAACGCGACCTCGACGACGAGGTCGGGGCGGAGCGGGACGAACGAGCTGTCCTTGCCTGCGGCCGAGAACCGCGACGGGGCACCGCCCATCTTCACCAGGTCTCCGGCCTCGTCGCGCGTCGTCAGCGGCTCCAGCTCGGTGACCAACGCCCGCCGCATCGTGTCCGGAAGGCTGACGATTCCGCCGACCGGAATCAGCGCGAGGCCCTCGGGCGCGTCCGGGTCGAGGCCCTGCCAGCCCTCCGGCGCCTCCCCGTACACAGCCACGAGCAGCGACCCGACCCCTTCGCCGGACTTGTGCACCCGGTAGCCGTACACGACCACATCGGCGGTGCGATGGTGCTTGATCTTGAGCATCGCGCGCTTGCCCGGCTGGTAGACGGCGTCCAGCGGCTTCGCGACCACCCCGTCGAGGCCGGCGCCCTCGAACGTCTCGAACCACTGGCGCGCCTCGGTGACGTCAGTGGTGATGCGGGTGAGGTGTACGGGATCGCCTGCGGCCAGGTGCGCCAGCTCCTTCTCCAACCGTGCGCGCCGCTCGCGGAACGGCGTGTCCAGCAGCGACTCCCCGTCGATCGCCAAGAGGTCGAATGCGACGATCTCGGCGGGAGTCTCTTTCGCCAGCCGCTTGATCCGCGACTCGGCCGGGTGGATCCGCTGGGCGAGAGCCTCCCAGTCGAGCCGCTGCGCACCTCGCTCACCGGCCCGTACGACCAGCTCGACGTCGACGACGATCCGCTCCGGCAGCAACCGCCGTACGGCCTCGACCACCTCTGGGAAGTACCGCGTCAGCGGCTTCTCGCCCCGACTGCCCAGTTCGACCTCGTCGCCGTCGCGAGCGACGATGCAGCGGAAGCCGTCCCACTTCGGCTCGTACGCGTACGGGCCGCCCTTCCCGTCCGGATCCGGCACCTCCGGCACGGCCTTGGCGAGCATCGGCGACACGGGCCATGGAAGAGGCAGCTGCATGCCCACAGTCTTACAGCGACGTACGTTCACGACCAGGGCTTGTACGGGCACGTCGTGCCACCCCGTACGTGCCAGGATTCACGCATGAGCGAGACATCGGCGCCACGCCTGTACGGGCGGACGTTCACCCGGTCGGACCTCGTAGTGATCGGGTTGAGCGTCGGGCTCGCTGCGGCCGCCGGCATCACACACGCGGTCCCGGCCGGATCCGTACTGCCGTTCGTCGCCTCGGCGGGTGCAGTCGCGGTCCTCGCCTCGCTGGTCGGCCGCTCGGTGGAGCAGCTGGGTGATCGCTTCGGGCCCGGCGCGACGGGCGCGCTGCAGTCGGCGCTGGGGAACCTCCCCGAGCTGTTCATCGCCCTGTTCGCGCTGAAGGCCGGCCTGATCACCGTCGTGCAGTCCGCGCTCATCGGCTCGATCCTCGGCAACCTGCTGCTGGTCATGGGGCTGGCGTTCCTCGTCGGCGGCATCAAGCACGGCCCGCAGCACCTCGACTCGAAACGGGCTCGAGAGATCGCCGTACTCATGGTCCTGTCCGTCGGCGCCATGGTCGTACCGTCGCTCGCCGCCCAGATCCACACACCGGCGGAGTCGCACGAGGGCGCGTTGTCCGTCTTCGTGTCCGTGATCCTCCTCCTGCTGTTCGCGGTGACACTGCCGGGCAGCCTCAAGCGCGGGCCCGCGGACAACAAGGAGTCGGAGCCGCCACGGTGGCCCTTGTGGCTGGCCGTCGGCCTGCTCGCGGCCGCGTCGGTGGCCGCGGCATTCGTTTCCGACTGGTTCGTCGCGGCGCTGCAGCCCGCGATGCAGACGCTTCACATCTCCGAGGCGTTCGCTGGTCTGGTCGTCGTGGCGATCGCGGGCAACGCGATCGAGAACGTCGTGGGGGTCCAGCTGGCAGCCCAGAACCGGAGCGAGTACGCGTTCTCCGTGATCATCCAGTCGCCGCTCCAGATCGCCCTCGTCCTGGCCCCGGTGCTCGTGATCCTGTCCAGCGTCTTCGGTTTCGCGACCCTGACGCTGGTGTTCCCGCCGATGCTGATCGCCGCCGTTTCCATCGCCGTCCTCATGGCGGTCTTCATCACGTTCGACGGCGAGTCGACCTGGGGCGAGGGCGCAGCGATGATCGCGCTGTACGGGGTTATCGCCGCGGCCTTCTGGTGGGGCTGACCCATCGCCGGTAACGATATGGCCCCCAACGGGCAGTACTCAGTGTGACGACCGAGTTCAGTGAGCTGTACGAACAGTTCGCCGGCCGCGTGCTTGCGTACGCTCGGCGCCACGCCACCCGGGATGACGCCGAGGATGTGGTGGCGGAGACGTTCCACGTGGCCTGGCGCAGACGGGATGTCATGCCGGACGAACCGCTGCCGTGGCTGATCGGCGTGGCGCACAACGTCCTGCGCGCGCAGTGGCGCGCCGCGCGGCGTACGACCCCCGCGGACACGCTCGAGCGTCTGGCTGACGTGGCCGGCGACTCGGTGGAGGTCGGCGTGCTGCGTCGCCGTGAGCTCGTCGAGCTGTTGGCAACATTGCCGGACCACGAGCGCGAGGCCCTGCTGCTCGTTGCCTGGGACGACCTGACCGCTGAACAAGCAGGGCTGGTCCTCGGATGCAGCGCAGGAGCCGTCCGGGTGCGCATCCACAGAGCCCGGAAACGGATACAGGCTGTGAAGGAGGCCCTCGATGTCTGACCTGATGGACGAGCTCCGCGCCATCGCGCCCAGCCATGAGATCCCCCAGTGGGCGACCAAGGTCGCGGCTGGGGGTCGCGAGGAGTCGGCTCAGCCGACAGTCGTACGAGGCGTGGACAACCTCCGTCGCTCCGAAAGGACACCGGGAGCGCGGCGCCGTGCCGCATGGATCCTGGGGCTGGCTGCCGTCGTGGCGTTGATCGCGCTCGTCGCAGCGACCGTGTGGTGGGCACCGTGGCAGCCGAAGGTGGCAACGCCCGCGGGCATGCCGACCACCATGAAGACGGCCGCTGACCAGAGGCCGGCCGAAAGCACGGCGCGTCGGCAGGCCAGCGGCTACATCGTCCAGTCGCCGACCATGACCTCCGCCGTCCTGTGCGAGGCATGGCGACAGGACCTGACCATGGACCAAGGCGGATGCATCAACGTCATCTCTACCTTGACCGGCATCGACTGGACCGCCATCTCGTGGGCGAAGACCGGTACGGACGGCAGTCGAGCGGCCGCCGCGACCGTCCAGGGGAGGCTCCAAGGCGAAAGCTTCGCCGTGGACACGGTGCTCAACAAGATGCTGCCGGCACCCGCGCAGGTCGCGGACCCCTCACTCTGCAGCGCCGCGCCGCTTGCCGGCACCAAGCAGGCCGATGCCGAGCAGCTCGTCCAGAGCCTGGTAGGCGGCTACCAGGCCGTGTGGTGGACGGGGGCCACGGTCTTCTCCGCGGGCGTCCTCAACATCGCCGTGACGGCTGACTACGTCGGCTCGACCCGCGAGGCGGTCAAGAGCAGCAGCTACAAGGGTGCCTACTGCGTGGGAACCCTCCCCGGGCCCACGTTCGTCGATATCAACCGCATGGATCCGGCCCAGATCTCGTACTACACCGGTAGCGGACAGCGCTTCTTCCTGAGCGCCACGCATGTCGGACCCCTTCCGAGGGTGAACCTGATCGTGACCATCCGCGTCCCGGAGCAGGACCAGCAGGTCGCTGCCGTCTACGGACCGGACTGGGCTACATACGTGTTCGTCGATCCTGAGTTCACGCTCGTCCTCTGAGAAGCGCTCCGGCCGACGCGGTGGGGCTTGCGGGGCTTGTCGCGCAGGGATCGCGCCAAGAAGCCGCGTCACTTCTGACGGACAGGGACTAGGGTCGCGACACTGGGGTCCGGCGGCCCGTCGGCGGCCGGTGGCGAACGGAAGGCGGAGGCATGAAGCAAATGAACGCTGCACTGGAGACGTTCGGGGGGAAGATCACCAGCGTCGTGGGCACGATGTGGTGTGCGATTGCCTTCGCGATCATTGCGCTGGTGTCGCTGCCGGGCGCGATCGCCACAGGCAACCTGGTGACGATCATCTCCTGGATCGCGCAGACGTTCCTGCAGCTGGTC
>JADGPB010000018.1 GCA_017882655.1 Propionibacteriales bacterium | reverse complement strand
CGGGCGCCGTACTCGCTGCCGACCCAGCCGACGATCGGCGACACGATGGGGGTCAGCCCCATGACGACCGCGACCCAGAGCGCCATCACGCGGCCCCTCAGCTCGGGTGAGACGCTGATCTGCACGATGGCGTTGGCCGTCGTCATGACCTGGACCCCGGCCAGCCCCATCGGGATCTGGAGCAAGGCGAAGATGAGGAACGACGGGGCCTGCGCCGAGAGGGCCATGGCGAACGCGAACACTCCGAGGCCGATGACCACGTGGCGGATCCGTGGCCGGGGCCGTCGGGCGGCCAGCAGCGCGGCGATCAGTGACCCGATCCCCATGATCGAGCCGAGCAGGCCGAACTCCGTCGCACCCTTGCCGAACGCCTCGGTGGTCATGAGCGGGTTGGTGACCGACTGGTTGAAGCCGAAGGCCCCCATCGCGAGGGCGACGACAAAGAGGATCATCAGCAACGGCCGTGAGCGGACGTAGCGGACCGCAGTGATGAAACCCGCCTTCTCGGTCCTGAACACGGGCGGCTTGACCATCGCCTCGCGGTCGAGCGAGATCAGCGCGACGACCTGCGCCACGTACGTGAAGGCGTTGAGCACGAACACGGGACCGGTACCGATGAGGGCGATGAGCAGACCCGCGGCCCCAGGGCCGAGCAGACGGGCCGTGTTCCAGGCGGTGCTGTTGAGGCCGATGGCGTTCGTCACCTCCGACACCGGAACGAGCTCGGTGACGATCGACTGCCGCGACGGGCCGTCGAACGCACCCGCGATGCCGTCCATGAGGGCGAGTACGAAGACGTGCCACAGCTGTACGTGATGGGTGAGCGTCAGCGTCGACAGGATGACGATGTCGACGAACAACAAGCCCTGCGCGATCAGCATGATCCGGCGCTTGGGGAACTTGTCGGCGAGCGTCCCGGCCAGCGGGGTCAGAACCAGCGTCGGCAGGAACATCATCGTCGTGAGCCAGCCGAGGGCGGTGGCGTCGCCGTGCGTGAGCACCTCGAGGACCATCCACGCCTGAGCCGTACGGGTCATCCACAGCCCGAGGTTCGATGCCACGTTGCCGATGAAGAAGTGGCGGTAGTTGCGGATGGAGAGGCTGGAGAACGTACGGCTCACTGCTCGACCACCCTGCGGAGGAGCTGCGCTCCTCGTTGCAGGTCCGCGAGCTCCTCGGGCGTGAAGGTGACGAGTAGCGCGGCGGTGTAGCGGTCACGGTCTGCGCGGCCCCGTAGCAGGGCCCGTCGGCCGGAGGCTGTCAGCGACACGATCTTCTGGCGCGCGTCATGGGGAGCGAGCGCACGCTTGACATAGCCGCGCTCTTCCAGCTCTGACATGGATTTCGACATCGACGGGGCGCTGACGCGTTCCCGGACGGCGAGCTCGCCTGCGGTAGCAGGGCCCTCCTCGAGCCATGCCAGCACGGTGAACAGGTGAGGTGCCAGGGAAGGAGTGTGGTCCTTGACGTGGCGGGCGAGGGATTGCGCTGCGAGGCGTACCTCACGGGCGATAGGGATCAGGTCGGGGGTCTCGACGGGACTGGCGGTCACTGTCTTCGATTCGTGGGGAGGTCATACAGATCGTTAGGTGGATTAACTAACGATATCAGTGCATCAGCTGTGAGGATCGGCCGTCTCATCAGGCTCTCGTCCTCGGCGGACAGACAAACCGAGGGCGTACGACCCACTAGTCGGACACGCCCCGCTAGAGGCGGCGCAGGAAATCGGGGTCGTCCTCAGGGCCCAGCGGCCCTTCGTCGTCGATGGCCGCCTGGCTCGACTGTCCGGTCAGCAACCAAGCGAGGGGACCGATGACGGGGATGGCGACGACCACGGCGACCCACAGCCAGCGTGGCATAACCCGGATCCGGGTGGCGTCAGCCTGCAGTGCAGCGACGAACGCGTACACGCCCAGCCCGATCACAACGACCAGGAACACCACACGTCCCATGTGGTCAGTCTAGGTGCCAGGCGGGGGCGTTCTCACAGGCTTAGGATCGGGCTGTGACCGACCTCCGCCTCGTCGCCTCTGACCGGGTGCCCGACGCGGTGAGGGCTGTGCTCGAGGGCACCGCGGGTCCGTTCACCCCGCTGCCCGACAGCCCGACGGAGGCCGCACGATGGGTCGAGGTCGTGAAGCCCGACCAACCCGTCGAGGAGCCGGACGTCGCCGTGGTGATCCCCACGTCCGGGTCGACGGGCCATGCTCGGGCGGTGGTCCTGACGCGGTCGGCGCTCGTCGCGGCGGCGATGGCGGCCCACAAGCGGCTGGGAGGGCCGGGGTCTTGGGTGTGCTCGCTGGCTCCCCATCACGTGGCGGGTCTCATGGTGCACGTCCGTGCGTATCTGTCGGGCTACCAAGCGGTCACCGTGGACCAGCAGCTCACCGGCCTGGCGGACGTGGCCTTGCCGGACGCCCCCGCGTACATCTCGCTGGTCCCGACCCAGCTGTACAAGGCACGTCGCCGGGCGGAGACCCGTACCACGCTGCGCCGCTACACCGTCCTCCTCGGCGGTGCCGCCGCTGACCGGGCGGAGCTGGAGCGCGCGGAGCAGGCCGGGATCCACGTCGTCACCACCTACGGCATGACCGAGACCTGCGGGGGAGTGGTGTACGACGGGTTGCCGCTCGATGGCGTCCACATCGGCCTGGACGACGATGGACGCATCTCGCTCAGCGGCCCCACGACGTTCTCGGGCTACCGGTTCGATCCTGAAGCAACCGCGGCGGTGCTCGAAAGGCGGACCTTCTTCACCTCCGACCGTGGGGCCTGGGTCGGAGGGCGGCTCGAGGTGCGCGGCCGGATCGACGACGTCGTCATCTCCGGCGGGGTCAATGTCGACATCGCACAGCTCCAGCGGATCGTCGACAGGGCCCTAGGGGTGGAGAAGGTCGTCGTTCTCGGTGTGCCAGATCTGCAGTGGGGTGCCAGGATCGTCGCCGTGACCACTCACGACCTCTCACTGTCCTCGCTGCGTGAGCGCCTCGACGGGCGCGTCGAACGAGCCGCCCTGCCCCGGGACCTGCGTCTCGTGGATGCCTTCCCCCGTACGAGCAGCGGCAAGATCGACCGTCGGGCGATCGCCTCGGGCTGGGAGGCCTAGTGGCCACAGCTTCTCAGTGGCTGGAAGGCGCCAGGCCACGGACGCTCCCCGCTGCCGTCTCACCCATCGTCGCCGGCTCAGGCGCCGCGTTCCTCGCGAACGGTTTCAACGTCACGCTCGCCGTCCTCTGCCTCGTCGTCGCCCTCGCCCTCCAGATCGGTGTGAACTTCGCCAACGACTACTCGGACGGGATCCGAGGCACCGATGCCGTACGCGTCGGGCCGATGCGACTCGTAGGTTCCGAGGCCGCGTCGCCGGGTGCGGTGAAGAGCGCCGCCTTCGCGTCCTTCGGGGTCGCCGCCGTCGCGGGCGTGGCCGTCGTCTGGCTGTCGGGCTACTGGTGGCTGCTCATCGTCGGCGCGGCCGCGATCCTGGCCGCGTGGTTCTACACGGGCGGCAAGCACCCGTACGGCTACGTGGGGCTGGGCGAGCTGATGGTGTTCGTGTTCTTCGGGCTCGTTGCCGTCATGGGGACCACGTACGTGCAGGCGCATCGTGTCTCTCCCGCGTCGTTCGTCGCCGCGGTCGCGGTCGGCCTTGTCGCCTGCCAGGTGCTGGTCGCGAACAACCTGCGCGACATCGCCGGTGACAGCGAAGTCGGCAAACGGACGCTCGCGACGCGGCTGGGCGACCGGGGGACCCGCACGCTCTACCTCGTGATGACGCTCGTGGTCGCTGCTGCCGTCGTCGTACTGGCCGTTCTCACGTCGTGGTGGGCGCTGCTCGGGCTCGGTGGTGTGGTGGTGCTCGCGCTGGGAACGTACTCGGTCATGAAGGGCGCCTCGGGGCGCGACCTGATCCGGGTTCTTCAGCTGACGGGGATGTCTGAGCTGCTTCTGTCGTTCGGAGTGGCGATCGGGTGGCTCATCGGCTGAGCCTCCCCCGCGAGGTCAGTCCTGCGCCTGGTGACGACGCGCGCTGATCACGCGGTCGAGATAGGCGATGTAGGCGGGGTTGTCATCGGTGGCGGTGTTCTCGAGCAGGTACTTGCTCGGCGCCGACGGGGCCTTCACGATGCGTGGGCGCCCATACAGGACCCACAGCAGCGGACCCAGCACAGGAACCATCACCGAGCGCATCCAGTGGGCGCGAGTGAAGCTGCGCAGCTCCGACTCGTACGACGACGCGACGTCTGCGAGCGCCACCAGCGAACCGGCGAGCACGACTCCCAGGAGCACCCCGAGCATCCGAACCTCCTCGTCCGCGTAACGGATCACACTTTTGCACCGGGCGCGGGAGTGCGCTGGTGAAATGAGAGATCTCACGTCCAAGGGTGGCATACGGCCCATGCACACTCGTCTCTGGCACCATGCTCTCGACGAGAGGAATCCGGTGACCGACCCCACCCACGGCCAAAACGCCGGCCCGAACGCTCCGGACGCGCCTGACCTGTACGGTTCGGGCCGACACGCAGCGCCCGCGCACCCGACGGATGCTTCATCGCTCTTTGACGACGCGCACTCGCCCGCGAGTCCCTACACGGTGATCCATGCGCCTGTGCCTGCCCGCGCGTTCCCGGCCGTGGAGCCCGTCATCACCTCCGTGCCGGGGCCCTCGGTCGTGCCACCGCAGCAGGTCGGGCCACCCCATCCGTTCGCACCCCAGCCGCCGTTCGTATCACCGCCGCCGGCCATGGTGCCGGCGCAGCAGCCCGCCGCGGTCCCCGAGCTCGCTGCAGCGCCGCAGCCCGACGCGGCGCCTCCCGTGGAGTACGTGCCCCCGCCGGCGCCGTACACGGCACCGCCCCAGGGTGACGGGCCGCTGCCAGACGCGGACTCGGACGACGAACCTCCGCCCCCGACGAGCTATCGGCCGTACGCGCAGCCGGGTTACGGGGCGCACACCCCCCTGCCGCCGCCCAGTCAGGGCCCCCCTCCCGCCTACGGGTCGGTGGACCCTTACGCCGGTCTCGGACTGACGATGGCAGGTGCCCCGGTGCCCGGGTTCGGTGCAGCTCGGCCGCGGACCGAGAACGTGGGCCGAGGGCTTCTCATGGCGCTCATCGCGGTGATCGGCGGATGCGTCCTGGCCGCAGCCGTCTACCACCTGGGCTACGTGGCATCGATCGGCGCGCTGGCCATGGGCGCGGCGGGCATCTTCCTGTACGCCAAGGGCGCCGGAGCCCCGCCGCGCAAGGGAGCGGTAGGGCTTGTCGTGCTGCTGATGGCGGGCATCCTGCTGGCCTGGATCTCCTCGGTCGGGACGTACCTGTACTTCTTCTACGTCGACCAGACCGGAACGAGCAACGGAGCGCTCGCGTTCGCCGTGGGCGGCGCATTCTCGCTCGACCTGTTCAAGGCCACATTGAAGGACTTCGTGATCTTCGTCGGGTTCGGGGCGCTCGGCATCTTCGGAGTCGCCCGGCAGCTGCTGCTGCCCCGGAAGAGGAAGTGATCAGACGGCGGTGTGAGGCGCCCCGTCGCGCAGCCACCGCCGCAGCGCGTACGTAGCCCGGACGTCGTCCTCGTTGTAGTCGAGCACCCGCTGCGTGAGCTCCGTGCGTACGGCTTCCGTCTCGGCGTGAACCGCGTCCGCGAACCACGACTGGCTGTTGAGCCCGCCAGGGTTGTCGTCGCGCCACGAGAACCCTGACCCGGCATGGGCGACCTGCTTGAGCCCGAGCCCGTACGTGCCGAAGAAGTGTCTCCGGACCACCTCGAACAGGTCGAAGAACGCCTCGTCGGCGAAGCGCCTCGCCCACGTGAACGGGTCGCGGCCGAACGCATCGGCCAGTCGCTGGATCCGCAGCACCTCGTAGCGGGAGTAGTGGTAGACGCGTACTGAGGCGCCGGAGGTCGTCACGAGGTGGTGCAGCCAGCTGAGCGCCTCGTCGGCCAGGCGCCGTTCGGCTGAGTCGGTGAGCTCGGAGAACTCGGAGAACGCGACGTAGCGGGGCGGCTCTTCGGTGCGCGTGTCGGTGACGAGGAAGCCCCACAGGTAGACGTGGTCGTCGGCCGAGGTCTCGATGTCGAAGTCGATCTCGATATCGGCGCGAGGCACCTCGATCGAGTCATCGGACAGTCGCTCCAGCTCGACGCCCGCGACCATGAGCTTGGCGCGGTGGGCCGCGATCCGCAGCCGCTCCTCGCCCCCGGGACGGTGAGCGACCTCCGGGATGTAGCTGGGCAGGAGGGCGTCGAGCTCGACCGAGGCCAGGTCGGTGAGCGTCGACACGCCGAGCCGCCGAAGCACGGCGATCTCGCGTACGTCGAGCGGCGACTTGGCGATCCTCAGCGAGAGGTCGTCGTCACCCAGCTTGGGCAGGCAGGTCTGCCACCACACGCAACGGTCGCACTCGCGCACGCGGATCGGCATCACGACGAGCGGGGGATCGTCCGGGCTTCCGGTCTGCCGCTGGGCGACCGTGGCGACCTTGACGCGGAAGTTGTGCTCATGGTCGTACCGCTCCAGGGCGCTCCGCTTCGTCCAGCCGGTCGAGGCTGTGCGGGAGAACGTGCGGATCTGCTTCGCGTCGAGGCGTACCCAGGCCACACCAAGCCCGTTCTCGAGCTGGGAGATCTGGTCGGAGCCGATGATGCCGCCGTACGGGATGCCGCTGGCGGCCCGTCCCGCGGCGCCGAGCAGTCGCCAGTAGTGGGCGAGCTGGAGAAGGTCCGGTTCGCGGCTGGCGAGGCGGAGCGCCCTGCCTGATACGGCGAGGGCGCGCGCCCTGGACGGTTCGCCGAGGGACGAGATGGGGAAGGGCTCGTGGGCCGGGCCAGGCGTTTGCCGCTCGAGCATGCGGTGCAGCTTGACCATCACCGGGTGGTAGCCGGGGCCGCCGTCCTCGGCGTCGTCGCCCCGGATCCACACGTCAGCGCGGCCCGAGCGGTGGCCGTGGCGGTCGAGTGGCAGCAGCCCGCCGATGATGACCGGCACGCCGTCGGCCATCGCCGCCAGTGTCGCTGCAGCCTGTACGTCATGAGGCTGGTCACGCAGCGCGCGGCAGTCGACCACCCGTTCGGCGCCGTCGATGAGCCGTCGCAGCACGTCGGACTTGAACGCGGACCCGCCTGCGAACAGCTCCTGCAGCGACTCGTCCGGCTCAGGACGGTCGAGTCCGGGCAGGAACGCGTTCTGCGTCTTGACCGGGCAGCTGCGCGCCGCGTAGGCGTCGAGGACGAAATCGTTCACAGGGGTCGGCGACCCCGGTGGAGAGCGACGATGCCGCCGACGAGGTTGCGGTGCTCCACGGCGGCCCAGCCGCAGTCGCTCATGAGGCGTGCGAGGGCCTTCTGGTCGGGCCAGCTGATGATCGACTCCACGAGATAGTCGTACGCCGCGGGGTTCGGCGACACCAGCTTCGCCACGCCGGGGACGACGATCGGGAGGTACGTCGTGTACACGCGTCGCCACGGTGGCCAGGTGGGCGCCGAGAACTCGCAGATCACCAGCCGGCCGCCCGGTTTGACGACGCGGAGCAGCTCGGTGAGCGCGGCTTCGGTGTCCTGCACGTTGCGCATGCCGAACGAGACCGTCGCCGCGTCGAACGCCTCGTCGGCGAACGGCAGCGCCAGCGCGTCGCCGGCGACGAACGACAGCTCCGGGTTGCGCTTGAGGCCCTCGAAGAGCATGCCGAGACTCATGTCCACGCTCACCACGTTGGCGCCGGCCTCGGCGAACGGGATCGAGCTCGTCCCCGTACCGGCGGCCAGGTCGAGCACGAACTCGCCCGGCTTCGGGGCGACCGCCTGGAGCACGGATCTGCGCCAGGACCGGTCCATCCCGAGGGACGCGACGTCGTTGATCAGGTCGTACCGCGTCGCGAGATGGTCGAACATCCCGGCGACGTCGGCGCGTCGCTTGGCGAGCGTGGCGCGATGGTTCGTCGTCTGCACCCGGACAGCATGGCACCTGCCACTGACAACTGGCGTTGCAGCCCAGAAGCGGGGGGCCACGAAGTGCTCGACTGGTTATCCCTGAGCGAAGTCACACCGCTTCTGTCCAACGTCACACCGCTTGTTGGACGTCACACCGCCTGTAGCCGATGTGACGTCCAACAAGCGGTGTGTCGTGCCATGGGCCGAAGCGTCGTGAGGCCGGGTTCAGGGAGTCGGCCGGGCTCCCCGGGAGTTATGCACAGGGTCGGTTGCGTACGGCCTGTGGAGACGGCAAGGCTCAGATCATGGTCTACACGCGTGCCGAGGCTGTCGCGGATGGGGTGTCCGACAGTGAGCTGAAGTCACTCCTGAAGAGGGGCGACCGAATCCGCGTTGTCAGAGGCGTGTACGCGGACGCGGCGGAGCTCGCCGGGTGGGAAGAGGACCAGCACCGCACCCGGGTGATGGGCGTCGCGAAGATCAGCGATCTTCTGGTGAGCCACATAAGCGCCGCTGTACTTCACGGGCTGCCGGTACCTGGCGGCGATCTCACGGAGGTGCACGCCACGCGCCTCGGCGTCGGTGGAAACCGGCACCGATCAACCAGGCACGTGCACTCCGGAATCCTTTCATCCGAGTGGCAGACCACGCTCGAGGGCGTGTACGTCACCACAGTCCCCCGGACACTGGTCGACGTTGCCAAGACGCAGCCGCGGCTCGCGGCGGTGACAGCCGCCGACGCGGCGCTTCACCGGGGGTTGTGCACCGATGAGGAGATCTCCGACGCTCTGCGCTCCGTGTACCGCCACCGGGGCGCGCCTCGAGCGCGGGCGGCTCTGAGGTTGGCCGATGGCCGAGCCGAGAGTCCCGGCGAGACCTGGACGAGGCTTGCGCTGACGCATCCGAGTCTCCCGCCGTGCGAACTGCAGATCGAGGTGTTCGACGAACACGGCCGCTTTGTGGGCAGGGCAGATGGTGGCTATCCAGGGCACGGGGTTCTGTGGGAGTACGACGGCCAGGAGAAGTACCACCGGCTTCTCGGTGTCGGGAAGACGACGCTGGATGCCGTTCTTGCGGAGAAGCGGCGAGAGAGTGGATTCAACGAACTGGGTTGGTTGGTCGTTCGAGTGGACTCGTCCGACTTCAGGGCGCCTGAGACACTTCGGCGGCGCATGCTGGATGCGATCGCTCGCTCGTCCCGCCCGGGTTGGCTTCCTCCCAGTGGTAGCTGGGCCGTGACGCCTCGGCACCCTTCGATCCAGCGCCCCTTCCTCACAGCCTGACCTGCAGCCGTCCCGCGCGTCCCCAGCGCCTCAATGCTTCGAGCTGCCCCCATCCAGAGCGATGTCACACCGCCTATTCGACGTCACACCGCCTGTAGCCGGTGTGACGTCCAAAAGGCGGTGTGACATCGGCGCTGCGGAGGTTGGATGACGGCGCTGTGGAGGTTGGAGGGGGCCGGAGGGGTCGAAGTCCACCGCCGCACCATGGGCCCGTACAAGGAACCCTGGCCCGATGCGGAACAATCGGGACCATGGCGAAGCAGCGCACTCCGGTGCTCAAGGTGACGAAGCTCTCGAAGGCGTACGGGTCGCACCCGATCGTCTCCGACTTCAACCTCGAGGTCTGGGCCGGTGACGCGATCGCGCTGACGGGCCGTAACGGTGCCGGCAAGTCGACGATCCTGCGCTGCATCATCGGCGCGGACAAGGCCGACAGCGGCACGATCGAGATCTGCGGGAACCGGTTGCGGGAGTCGGACCCAGCCGTACGTCGCGACCTCGCCACCGTCATCGACGACCTCGACTTCTTCCCCGACCTGTCCGTCGTTGAGCACCTCGACCTTCTCGCACGCGCCCACGGCCTGCCCGACGCGGAGGGGGCGGTCGACGATGTGCTGCACGAGGTACAGCTCGTGGCCCAGTCCGGTCAGCTGCCGGGCACCCTCTCCAGCGGCCAGCGCCGCCGTCTCGCCCTGGCCACCGCCTTCGTACGGCCTCGCAGGCTGCTCATCCTCGACGAGCCCGAGCAGCGGCTCGACGTCGAGGGTGTCGAGTGGCTGGCGCAGCGGCTCAAGGCCGAGCGTGAAGCGGGCCTCGCGATCGTCATGGCCAGCCATGAGCCGCGCCTTGTCGAGGTCGTGGCCACCAGGACGATCCGGGTGGGCGCATGAGCAAGAAGTCGCGCCGTCGCGCCCCTTCGCCGTCGGGCGCCGCGCAGACCACCCCTCCCGACGTGCAGGCAGCGCCGCCCCCTGTCGTAGCGCCCCAGCCTGTACTTGAGCCTGTGGCTCCGCCACGCGTGCTCATCGACGTGACTCCCGAGCCCGTCTCGGAGGCTGTACTGCGCGACCTGATGCGCGACTGGCGCCGAGGACGCGCCACGCGGCACCTGTGGGACATGATCCAGGACGGGTACGTCGCGGTGCTGGCCACCGTGATGATCGGCGCGATGCTCGTCTCGATGGTCATCAGGGCACAAGGCGCGGTTTCCGCCTGCACGTCCGCCAGCTGCCAGTCCTCTCGTACGTTGCTGCCGTGGGCCGCGCTCTGCGGCGTACTCGCCTTGACGCTGATGGTGTCGCGCATCTTCGGACCCGTTGTCGCGTCGGCTGCAGAGGGTTTCTGGCTCATGGAGGCGCCGATCAAGAGGGCGCGCATCCTCTGGGGACGCCTCGTGTCCGTCATGGTGGCCGCGATCGTCACCGCCGCGGTCTTCGGCGGCCTGATCGCCGCGCTGAGCGGCTCGTCGTGGGCCGGCGTCGTGAACTGGGCCGTGGCCGCCGGACTCGGCGCCGGGGGCCTGACCGCTCTGGCCGCCGAAGAGCAGACCGCGGATCGCTCGTGGGTGATCCGTACGCTGCAGTGGCTGGTCGGACTCGTCGGACTGACCGCCCTCCTGACGGTCGTTGCCGTAGCCTCCGGCTGGCTGGCTGACGCGGGCTGGTTCTCCTCCTCCGAGAACCGCTTCGACCTGATCGTCTCCGTGGTGGGGGCCGTCCTGCTCATCGGTGCCGGCACGCTCGCGATCATGCGGCTCGACGAGATCCGCCGCGCCCGGCTCGTGTCCGGCGGCTCGCTGGTCGCGGGCATGCAGGGTGCGATGTACGCGATGGACATGAGCCTGATGCGCGACATCCTCGTGGAGCGCGACGCCGTCGCGCGCGGACACGTACGGCCCACGAAGGGCCACGGCACGGGACTGGCCGCGCTCGTCTACCGCGACGCCCAGCGGCTCGTGCGCTTCCCGAAGCAGCTGATCCTGCTGCTGCTGAGCGTCGTCGTCCCGTACGCGGTCGGCGCGCTCGGCCTCGGCGTCCTCAGCCCGGTCATCTCGGGCCTCGTGCTGCTCACCGCGATCGTGCCGCTGCTGGGCATGATGCGCGTCCTGTCCCGTACCGGCGGGCTCGCACGCTCGTTCCCCTTCACGACGGCGCAGGTCCGTACAGCCATGATGGTCGTCCCGGCGATCGCCGCGCTGCTGTGGGTCGTCGCGGTGACGCCTGCCTTCGCCGGCCTCGGCTCGGGCACCGCGCATCTTGGCTGGACGGACGCGTCCATCCACGCCGGCGTCACCGGGCTCGCGGGCCTGCTCGGCGCCGTGCGCTGGGTGACGGCGAAGCCCCCGGACTACAACAAGCCGATGATGCAGATGGGTGGCTTCGGCGCCATGCCTCCGGGCATGATCGGCAACCTCATCAAGGGCATCGACATCGTCGCCCTCGTCTCACTCCCGCTGCTGTTCGGCTGGTCGTACTGGATCAGCGTGATCATCGCCGGCATCTCGTTCTTCGTCCTCCGCGGCTCGATGAACATGACCGACATGCAGGCGGCCCAGGAGGAGCAGAAGCACCAGCTGGAGGCCGCGAAGGCCGAGGCGTCCACCGGCAAGAAGAAGATCCCGCCGCCGAGGCGCTGAACTTGTGGCCTTCCCCGACCCGTTGGTCGGTGGGATCATCCAACCGAGACATATGTCGCGGTCAACCCGAACAGTGCGGCCACCTCGTCCACCCGCCGACCGGCGTCGGTCAACGCCACGATCGCCAGATTCCGCATCCCGATGTCTTCGACATCGACGCCAGCGGTACCATGGCCGGACATCGCTCGGCACGCTGGCGGGCGACCACTCACTGACAAGGGGTTGGCAGATCCGTGGCCGAGGGCACTGCGAAGCGCGCGTTCATCACTGGGATCACTGGACAGGACGGCAGCTATCTGGCGGAGCTCCTGCTCTCCAAGGGCTACGACGTGCACGGGCTGATCCGGCGGTCGTCGAGCTTCAACACCAGCCGGATCAACCATCTGTACGCCGATCCGCACGACAAGGGCACGCGCCTGTTCCTCCACTACGGCGACCTGACCGAGGGGTCACGACTGTCGACCCTGCTGGACACCATCCGCCCCAACGAGGTCTACAACCTCGCAGCGCAGTCCCACGTACGGGTGAGCTTCGACGAGCCCGAGTACACCGGCGACGCCACCGGGCTTGGCACGATCCGCCTGCTCGAGGCCATCCGGATGATCGGGCTCGACTGCCGCTTCTACCAGGCATCGACATCCGAGATGTTCGGCGCCTCGCCGCCACCGCAGAACGAGGACACGGCCTTCTACCCCCGGTCTCCGTACGGGGCCGCCAAGGTCTACTCCTACTGGGTGACGCGCAACTACCGTGAGGGCTACGGCATGTTCGCGGTCAACGGGATCCTGTTCAACCACGAGTCGCCCCGACGCGGTGAGACGTTCGTCACGCGCAAGATCACGCGGGCTGTCGCTCGTATTCTCGCCGGCCAGGAGGACTCCATCTTCATGGGCAACCTGGATGCCGTCCGGGACTGGGGCTACGCACCCGAGTACGTCGAGGCGATGTGGCGCATGCTCCAGCATGACGAGCCGACCGACTACGTCGTGGCCACCGGAACTCGCTACACCGTCAAGGACTTCCTGCAGATCGCGTTCGACCACGTCGGGCTCGACTGGGAGAAGTACGTCCGCTTCGACGAGCGCTACCTGCGCCCGACCGAGGTGGACGCCCTCGTCGGAGACCCGAGCAAAGCCAAGGCGCTGGTCGGTTGGGAGGCAAAGACGCTGACGCCGGCCCTGGCCCGCCTCATGGTGGACGCGGACGTCGCGGCCCTCGCCACAGAGGGCAAACCGTGGATCGACAGTGTGACGGCTCAATGAGTGAGGGCAAGGTCCTCGTTGTCCTGCCCACACTGGGGGACCGCCTCACGTACCTCGAGGAGACCCTCCGCACGATAGACGCCGAGCGGACGCGGGTAGACCTCACACTCGTCGTGGTGCTGCCCGCGAACGCCGTGGAGGCCCGCAAGCTCGCCGAGGCGCACCAGGCGGTCGTCGTGGAGGACCCGCGTCGCGGCATCTCCGAGGCGATCAACGCCGGCATCCTCGCAGCGACCACCGAGGAGTACTACGCGTGGATGGGGGACGACGACCTCTTCCGTCCGGGCGCCCTGACCCGGCTTCGGGATCTGCTGACAACCAACCCGGACGCCGTGGTCGCCTATGGCGGGTGCGACTACATCGATCCCGAAGGCCGGGTCATCGGGACCTCGAAGGCCGGCAGGGCCGCGCAGTGGCTGCTCCCGTGGGGCCCGGACCTCATCCCCCATCCCGGGTCGATGATCCGACTGGCCGCGCTCCGCGAGGTCGGGATGTTCGACACCTCTCTGAAGTACGTGCTGGACCTGGACGTGTTCCTCAAGCTCCGGAGCAAGGGGAGGTTCGTCTGCACCCGCACCTCGGTGTCCGCCTTCCGGTGGCACCCGAGCTCCCTGACCGTGGCTGGGCGTGCGGCCTCCAGTGCGGAGGCGGCAGCAGTGAAGCGGCGGCACCTGCCGCGACTGCTGCGACCGCTCAGCCCCGTCTGGCAGGTCCCGGTCACATGGGCTGCGTCGCTCGCAGCCCGGGGAGTCAGCCGCAGAGCGCTCAGCCTTTCGATCAAGAACCCTGAGGAGGCCTGATGATGATTCAGGACAAGAACGCGAAGGTGTACGTCGCAGGGCATCGCGGACTGGCCGGTTCGGCCATCTGGCGAAGCCTCGAGGCGCGGGGATACACGCAGCTCGTGGGACGGACGTCCGCCGAGCTCGACCTGCGCGACCGTGAGGCCGTCTTCGACTTCTTCGACACCGAGCGTCCGCGACACGTGATCCTCGCCGCCGCACGCGTCGGCGGAATCCTGGCGAACGACACCTTCCCGGCCGAGTTCCTCTCCGACAACCTCCGCATCCAGGTGAATGTCATGGACGCGGCCCAGCAGGCAGATGTCGACCGGCTCGTCTTCCTCGGCTCCTCGTGCATCTACCCGAGACTCGCCCCGCAGCCCATCAAGGAGGAGTACCTCCTGACGGGCCATCTCGAGCCGACCAACGACGCCTACGCCATCGCGAAGATCGCCGGGATCATGCAGGTGCAGGCGGTCCGTCGCCAGTACGGCCGCCACT
>JADGPB010000285.1 GCA_017882655.1 Propionibacteriales bacterium | reverse complement strand
GAGGTGAACACGCCGCCCGCGAGCAGGTAGTCGTGATCCTTCTCGAGCTCGTCGAGCACCGCGTCGAGCGAACCCGGAACCGTCGGGATCAGTGCGTGCTCCTCGGGAGGCAGCTCGTACAGGTCCTTGTCGACCGGGGCCATCGGCTCGATCTTGTTGACGATGCCGTCGAGGCCGGCCAGGAGGCAGGCGGCGAAGGCGAGGTACGGGTTCGCGCTCGGGTCCGGGCAGCGGAACTCGAGGCGCTTGGCCTTCGGGTTCGAGCCGGTGACCGGGATACGGATACATGCGGAGCGGTTACGGCCCGAGTACACGAGGTTGACCGGAGCCTCGAAGCCCGGGACGAGACGGTGGTACGAGTTCGTCGTCGGGTTCGTGAACGCCAGCAGGCTGGGCGCGTGGTGCAGCAGGCCACCGATGTAGTAGCGCGCCACGTCCGAAAGGCCTGCGTAGCCGGCCTCGTCGGCGAACAGCGGAACGCCTTCCTTCCACAGCGACTGGTGGACGTGCATGCCCGAGCCGTTGTCACCGAAGATCGGCTTCGGCATGAAGGTCACGGTCTTGCCCGCGGCCCACGCCGTGTTCTTCACGATGTACTTGAACTTCATCACGTCGTCAGCGGCGGCGAGCATCGTGTTGAACTTGTAGTTGATCTCCGCCTGGCCCGCGGTGCCCACCTCGTGGTGCGCACGCTCGATCTCGAGGCCGGCACCGGCAAGGTTGCGCACCATGTCGTCGCGGAGGTCGGTGAAGTGGTCGACGGGGGCCACCGGGAAGTAGCCACCCTTGTACTTCACCTTGTAGCCACGGTTGGGGCGGCCATCGGGGTCGGTCTCGGCGCCGGTGTTCCATGCTCCGGCCTCGGAGTCGACGTAGTAGTAGCTCGCGTTCTGCTTCGTCTCGAAGCGCACCGAGTCGAAGATGTAGAACTCGGCCTCGGGAGCGAAGAACGCCGTGTCGCCGATGCCGGAGGAGGCGAGGTACGCCTCGGCCTTGCGAGCGATGTTGCGCGGGTCGCGGCTGTAGGCCTCCTTCGTGATCGGGTCGTGGACGAAGAAGTTGAGGACGAGCGTCTTGGCCTTCCGGAACGGGTCCACGTACGCCGACGTCGGGTCTGGCATCAGTGCCATGTCGGACTCGTGGATCTTCTGGAACCCACGGATCGATGAACCGTCGAACGCCAGCCCATCCTCGAACACGGCCTGCGTCAGGGCAGTAGCCGGGATCGTGAAGTGCTGCATGACGCCCGGCAGGTCGCAGAAACGAATGTCGATGGACTCGATGTCGTTGTCTTTGACATAGGCCAACGTGTCGTCGGCGCCTTGGAACATGGAACCTCCAGTGACTCAGGGCGCACGTTGCGCCGAGACTGAACCTAGTGATGGGCCGTTGCCGACCCATGTCGGGTTTGTTTCGGCAATGTAACGCCGCACCGAGGGTCGCGCAGCCGATCCCAGAAGGCCGACTGACAGCGCCCGGATATGCTCCGATCCATGGCGCACGAGGCGGCGACGGACTACCCGGGATCCTCGCTCGGACTTCCCGCAGCGGGACGCGGTTCGCTCGCGTCGTGGCGGTCCAGGATCGCGGCGCTCATCATCGACTGGGCGGCCAGCATGGTCGTCGCCACGCTCCTCGTGGGCACCGGCGCGCTCCGCGGCGGTGGGTGGCGTGGCTTCGTGGTCCTCATCGTGTACGTGGTCCAGAAGGCCGTGCTGACCTGGCTCGCGTCCGGATCGTTCGGGCAGCTGCTCGCGAGGATCGCGGTGGTACGGATCGAGGGTGGGCCGATCGGTGCGTGGCGGGCCATCGCCCGCGCCGTCATGGTGGGTCTCGTGGTGCCGGCGGTCGTCGTCGGCGCCGAAAGGCGCGGCTTGGACGACCTCGTGCTCGGCACCGTGGTGGTGAACCGGACCGAGGGACGCACCTCTCGCTAGTCTGTGCTTACAGGTCAGTAAGGGAGTCAACGGTGACGGACTATCGCGAGCCAGGTCGGCGATTCGCCGACGATTTCATCTTCGGAACAGCCACAGCGGCGTACCAGATCGAGGGAGCGCCGACCGAGGATGGCCGAGGCCCATCGATCTGGGACACGTTCAGCCACACGCCCGGCCGTACGCTCGGTGGCGAGACCGGCGACGTGGCCTGCGACTCGTACCACCGCTGGGAGTCAGACCTCGACCTGATGGCCTCGTACGGGATCGACGCGTACCGGTTCTCGATCGCCTGGCCGCGCATCATCCCGACCGGGACGGGTGCCGTGAACCAGGCCGGCCTCGACTTCTACTCCCGCTTCGTCGACGGCCTCCTCGAGCGCGGCATCAAGCCGATCGTCACCCTGTACCACTGGGACCTCCCGCAGGCCCTCGAAGACGCGGGCGGCTGGCCCGAGCGGGCGACCGCCGAGGCTTTCGCGGCGTACGCGACCCTCGTCGGTCAGGCGCTCGGCGACCGCGTCGACACCTGGACCACGCTCAACGAGGCCTGGTGCGCCGCGTACCTGGGGTACGGCGTCGGGGTGCACGCGCCCGGGCGGGCGGACCCGGTTGCGGCGCTGCGGGCCGTGCACCACCTCAACCTCGGCCACGGGCTCGCTGTACAGGCGCTGCGTTCCGTTGTCTCGCCCGAAGCGAAGATGTCGATCACCAACAACCTGTCGACCGTACGGCCGGCGAGCGACGATCCGGCCGACATCCATGCAGCCGACAAGGCGCGCGCGCTGTCGAACGGCGTGTTCACCGGTCCGCAGCTGCGCGGCGAGTACCCGGCGCTGGCCTTCGAGGTCACCTCGAAGCTCACCGACTGGTCGTTCGTCCTCGACGGCGATCTCGATGCGATTCACCAGCCGATCGACGTGCTGGGCCTCAACTGGTACACGCCCCGGACCGTACGGCAGGGCACGCCACCCCCTCCCACTCCGACGCCGATGCCGTCCGTCTCGCCCGGCAACGAGGACGTCGAGGACGTGTTCGACGAGGGTGACCGTACGGAGATGGGCTGGCTCGTCGACCCGTCCGGCCTGGAGGAGCTCCTCGTGGACCTGGAACGCGAGTTCCCCGGCCTCCCGATCGTCATCACGGAGAACGGCTGCGCGTACGACGACCCGGTGGTCGACGGCCGCTGCCACGACGCGCGTCGCATCGACTACCTCCAGCGCCACGTCACCGCGGTGCACCGGGCGATCGAGGCCGGCGCGAACGTCGTCGGCTACTTCGTGTGGTCGTTGATGGACAACTACGAGTGGTCGTTCGGCTACAGCAAGCGGTTCGGGATCACTCACGTGGACTTCGAGACCCAGCAGCGGACGCCGCGCGACTCAGCCCTGTGGTACTCGAAGCTGGCCCGGACCCACGAGATCCCGGAGTCGGACGGGTTCTAATCTCGTGAACGGCAGGTTCAGTGTGTGGTTTTTGCTGCGTTTCTGTTGATTCATGCGTATCTTGGTCACATGGTCGTCACAGCCGCCGACGAGGAGCGCCTGCTCCCTCACGAGCGCCACCTGCTTATTCTCGATCACGCGCGCAACCGGTCCCGTGTCGAGGTGTCGGCGCTGGCCGAGGAGCTGGACGTCACGTCCGAAACCATCCGCCGCGACCTCGCGGCCCTCGAGCGCCGCGGGCTGCTGCGCCGAGTCCACGGCGGCGCAGTCCACATCGAGCGGCTCGGGTACGAGCCGTCGGTCACGGCACGGCGCGAGCAGCGTACGGCCGAGAAGTCCCGCATCGGCCGCGCCGCGCGCGACCTCCTTCCCGACGGGGGAGCGATCCTCGTCGACGCGGGGACGACCACGATGGAGCTCGTCCGTGCGCTGCCCGCCGACCTCGCGCTGACCGTCGTCACGAACTCCCTGCAGGCGGCCTCGTTCCTCGCGGAGCTGCCGCGCATCGAGCTGCTGCTGCTCGGCGGGCGGATCCGCGACGTCACGGGTGCCGCCGTCGGCGCCTGGACACGCAGCGCGCTCGCGAACCTTCGCGTCGACGTGGCGTTCATGGGCACGAACGGCATGACACCCGACATGGGCCTCACGACCCCCGACCAGTCCGAGGCCGAGGTCAAGGCGGCAATGGTCGCGGCCGCCGCGCGGGTCGTCTGCCTCGTCGACCACAGCAAGGTCGGACTGAGCCAGCTGTGCCGGTTCGCCTCCCTCGACGTCGTCGACGTCATCGTGACCGATTCCGGTCTGGAGCAGGACCTCGCGGACGAGCTCGCAGCCGCCGGCCCGGAGGTGATCCGCGCATGATCGTCACGCTCACCCCGAATCCGAGCCTCGACCGTACGATCGCGGTCCCTGCGCTCCGACGCGGCAAGGTGATGCG
>JADGPB010000284.1 GCA_017882655.1 Propionibacteriales bacterium | reverse complement strand
ATGATGGCGAAGCCCGCCTGGAACGCGACGAACGCCATCGCCGGGATCGTCCCGGTCGCCGCGTCCCCCATCGCGCCGTGAAGGCCGAGCAGCGGGATCGGGTTGCCGATGATGCCGGCACCGCCAACCGAGTTCCCGAAGGCCATCCCGTAGCCGTACAAGGCCCAGAGGACGCCGACCGTGCCCATCGTGACGAAGCTCATCATGATCATGTTGAGCGTGCTGTTCGCGCGGACCATGCCGCCGTAGAACATGGCGAGGCCGGGCGTCATCAGCAGCACTAGGGCAGCGCTGGCGAGGACCCAGGCAGTGTCGCCACCGGAGATCTCGAGAAGTGTCATGTCCCGAATCTTCGGGTGAACTGATTACGGGGCAGCGCGCTGACTGTTACGGGCGTGTCACACGATGGACCCTTCGTGTAACGACTTGTCGCATCCTCCGCTGTGGATCGCCTGAGGACTTTCTTCGAATGGCCCCTGATCCTGGTTCGGGGGCTGGTTCCGTACTAGCCTCGATTTATGGCACCGCCGGTACGTCTCGGGGTCTTCCCGACGCGGCCTAGGAGGTGCCATTCGTGTCTCGTCATCGGGGCTCGCTCAGCGGGCGCCAGATAGAGGAGGAACCATGGATGTTGTCGTCACATCGCGTCGTTGCCAGCTCACCGATGCGTTCCGGGACCACGTCAGCGAGAAGCTGAACAGCCTGGAGAAGCTCAAAGAGCGCATCATCAGGGCCGAGGTCATGGTCACCTGCTCGGACGCCAAGCGGCAGCCTGAGCAAGCGGTGCGTGTGGAGATCACGTTGAACGGGAAGGGGCCGGTGGTTCGAGCGGAAGCAGCCGCGGACGACAAGATGGTCGCGTTCGAGCACGCGCTCGACCGGCTGAAGACCCAGCTTCTGCGAGCCTCCGACCGGCGCAAGGTGCATCGTGGCCTGCGCGGCGCAGCGCTGACCAAGCCGGTGGAGGCTCCGCCCGTCGAGCCGGAGACGGAGCAGACAGACGTTCGTACGGTCGCAGGCCTCGAAGTACAAGGCGACGGGCCACTGGTCGTACGGGAGAAGAAGTTCACCTCATTGCCCCTCACCCTCGCCCAGGCACTCGACGAGATGGAGCTCGTCGGACACGACTTCTTCCTGTACCTCGATGCCGAGTCGAGCCAGCCGAGCGTGGTCTACCGGCGCAAGGCGTACGACTACGGCGTGATCCACCTTGAAGTGGAGGCAACCGCCTGATCGATGAGAGCCGCGTCCGGGTGCACCCGGACGCGCTCCGGTCGCCACTACCATGTACGAGGACCCCGGAACCTTCGGGGAGGAAGTGGGACTTCGGGTGGCTTTGCTCGACAGGATGCTGCACATCGGCGAGGGCCGTCAGCTCAAGAAGCTTCAGGCGGTAGCTCGCCAGGTCAACTCCATCGAGGACGACTACACGTCGATGTCCGATGAGGACCTGCGCGGGCAGACGACCGATCTCCGGCAGCGCCACGACAACGGCGAGTCGCTCGACTCGTTGATGCCGGAGGCGTTCGCCACGGTGCGAGAGGCGTCGACGCGCGTGCTGGACAAACGCCACTTCGACGTACAGATCATGGGCGGCGCGGCACTGCACTGGTGCAACATCGCGGAGATGAAGACCGGCGAGGGCAAGACCCTCGTGGGCGTTCTCCCGTCCTACCTCAACGCGCTCACCGGCAAGGGCGTCCACATCGTCACGGTCAACGACTACCTGGCGCAGTTCCAGTCGGAGCAGATGGGCCGTATCCACCACTTCCTGGGCATGGACGTCGGCGCGATCCTCGCCCACATGGACCCGCCGGCGCGGCGCGTGGCCTACGCGTCCGACATCACGTACGGCACCAACAACGAGTTCGGCTTCGACTACCTGCGCGACAACATGGCCCTGTCGCTGGACGACTGCGTCCAGCGCGGCCATTACTACGCCATCGTCGACGAGGTGGACTCGATCCTCGTCGACGAGGCCCGCACCCCGCTGATCATCTCCGGTCCGGCCGAGGACAGCGTCAAGTGGTACCCCGAGTTCGCCCGGCTGGTGAATCGGCTGCAGCGGGACAGGCACTACGAGGTCGACGAGAAGAAGCGCACGGTCGCGATCATCGAGGAAGGCATCTCGGTCGTCGAGGACCGCCTCGGCATCGACAACCTGTACGAGTCGGAGAACACGCCGCTGATCTCCTACCTCAACAACGCGATCAAGGCCAAGGAGCTGTTCAAGCGCGACAAGGACTACGTCGTGATGGACGGCAACGTGCTGATCGTCGACGAGCACACGGGTCGTACGCTCGACGGCCGTCGCTACAACGAGGGCCTGCACCAGGCGCTCGAGGCGAAGGAGGGAGTCCAGATCAAGGAGGAGTACCAGACCCTCGCGACGATCACACTCCAGAACTTCTTCCGGATGTACTCAAAGCTCGCAGGCATGACCGGCACGGCCAAGACGGAGGAGTCGGAGTTCCAGAAGATCTACGGCCTGGGCGTCATCCCGATCCCCACGAACCAGCCGATGATCCGCGTGGACCAGAAGGACTTCATCTACCGCACCGAGGACGCGAAGTTCAACGCGATCGTCGACGACGTCACCGATCGCCACGAGGCCGGTCAGCCGGTGCTGATCGGTACCGCCTCCGTCGCGAAGTCGGAGAAGCTGTCCAAGCTGCTGGTACGTGCGGGCATCCCCCACGAGGTGCTCAACGCCAAGCAGCATGCGCGTGAGGCGGCGGTCGTCGCGCTCGCAGGCCGAAAGGGCGCCGTCACCGTCGCCACCAACATGGCCGGCCGTGGCACCGACATCATCCTCGGCGGCAACCCCGAGTTCCTGGCCGATGCGGTCCTGCGCGAGCGTGGCCTGGATCCTGTCGAGAACTCCGAGGAGTACGAAGGCGAGTGGCCGCAGACCTTCGAGGAGATCAACTCCCAGGTCGCCGATGAGCACGAGGAGGTCGTCGACGCCGGCGGTCTGTACGTGATCGGATCCGAGCGGCACGAGTCGCGCCGTATCGACAACCAGCTCCGCGGCCGTTCCGGCCGTCAGGGCGACCCCGGCGAGAGCCGGTTCTTCCTGTCACTGGGCGACGACCTCATGCGCCTGTTCAAGAGCGACATGGTCGACTGGTTCATGCGGGCTCTCAAGGTGCCCGACGACGTGCCGATCGAGGACAAGCGGATCACGAAGATGATCCAGAGCGCCCAGGAGCAGGTCGAGGCGCAGAACTTCGAGATGCGCAAGAACGTCCTCAAGTACGACGACGTGATGAACCGGCAGCGTCACGCGATCTACTCCGACCGTCGCTCGGTGCTGGAAGGCGCTGACGTCGAGGAGAAGCTGCGCGCGACGGTGACACGCGTGGTCACCCAGTTCGTCGAGAACGCGACGCAGGGCTTCGAGGAGGACTGGGACCTCGAGCAGCTGTGGCTCGACCTCAAGCAGCTCTACCCGGTCTCGCTCGACCGCGCGGAGTACGAGGGCCACGACGTCACCACCGAGCAGCTGGTGGCCGACTTCACCGACGATGCGCAGAAGGCGTACGACACGCGTGAGGAGGCGCTCACGCCCGACGTCATGCGCGAGCTCGAGCGGCGCGTGCTGCTCACGGTGCTGGACCGGAAGTGGCGCGAGCACCTGTACGAGATGGACTACCTCCGCGAAGGCATCGGGCTACGGGCGATGGCCCAGCGCGACCCGCTGGTCGAGTACCAGCGCGAGGGCGGCGTGATGTTCCAGGCGATGATGGACTCCTTCATGGAGGAGGTCGTCGGCTACCTGTTCAACCTGCACGTCGAGGCCGTACAGCAGCCGGCTCCCGTCCTGGACGACAACGGCGAACCGGTGGACCTCCTGGCAGCGGTGAAGCGCTACCACGACTCCGAGCTCGAGGCTGAGGCGGCCGCAGCACGCAAGCAGCTGCACATCGGCGCTCAAGGGCTCACCGACGCCTCACCCAAGGGCCGGTCGAAGTCGGCCAAGGCCAAGGGCAAGGCCACAACGAAGCCCGAGGAGTCCGACGAGGAGACCGACGACACGGTGGTCGCAGCCGCGGCGGCGATCCCCGCGCGGACAGCCGCGCCACGTACGGCTCGGCCGGGCTCCCAGGGCAGGCGCAACAAGAAGCGCTGACCTCAGGGCCCGACCACCAGCGCGGTACAGCGCCAGCGGGCGCGACGCTTGTCCAGCCTGTACGCCGCAGCGGCGTAGCCGCGTCCCCGCTGGAGTCGCAGCGTCACCTCGTACGAACCGCGCGCTGTGAGCTGGAGCCGGATCGAGGCGACGGTGGGCGGCGTGCGGCGGTACGCGCGGCTGGC
>JADGPB010000017.1 GCA_017882655.1 Propionibacteriales bacterium | reverse complement strand
GTGAACAGCAGCGAGTCACCGGGGAGGATCGAGAAGAGCCCGCACTCGGCGAAGATGATGAACGCGACACCCCACAACCACCAGTTGCCGAGGAGGCCGATGAGGACGGCGGGGTCGAACCACGAGGGCAGCAGCAGCGGCGTCATGGCGAGCGTCATGAGAGGGGGCACGAGGCTCAGAGTAGCGTTTGCGCCTATGAGTCCCCTGTACGGCGACGGTGCGGTACCGCCCGGCGACGCCCCGTACGAGGAGTACGCACAGTCCGTCGGCGTCGGTCCGCACCCGCTCCCATGGCCTGACGACGAGCGGTACGACCCCGAGCTGCTCGCCTCGGGTGACCGGCGCAACGTCCTCGACGGATACCGCTACTGGACAGTCGACGCGATCGTCGCCGACCTGGACACCAAGCGCCGGCCGCTGCACGTCGCGATCCAGAACTGGGAGCACGACTTCAACATCGGCTCGATCGTCCGTACCGCCAACGCGTTCAACGTGGCCGGTGTGCACATCCTTGGCCGTCGCCGCTGGAACAAGCGCGGCGCGCTGGTGACCGACCGCTACCTGCACGTCTACCACCACGCGTCCGTGGCCAACATGGCCGCCTGGTTCGCGGAGCGCGACATCCCGGTCGTCGGCGTCGACAACCTGCCTGGCTCGAAACCGCTCGAGACCACAAAGCTGCCGGAGCGGGCGTGCTTGCTGTTCGGCTCCGAGGGGCCGGGCCTCACGGACGAGGCCGTCGCTGCCTGCTCGTACCTCGTGGCCATCGGCCAGGACGGCTCCACGCGCTCGATCAACGCGGGAGCCGCCGCGGCGATTGCGATGTACGCGTGGGGGCTGCAGTGGATCCGTACGGATCTCTCATCCGTGTAGTCGGGCCAACTCCTTCTCGATACGCTGGCCGAGCAAGCACGTCTGGCCGGGGACCGAACCTGGGGGAGCGGCCGTGCGGGAGGACCGACATGACACAGCCGACCGGCGCCGGGCTGAATCTGCTCACTGTGGCCGAAGTGGCCACGCTGCTGCGGGTCTCCAAGATGAGCGTGTACCGGCTGATCCACTCGGGCGAGCTCGAGGCCGTACGGTTCGGGCGCAGTTTCCGGGTGCCGAACTCCGCCGTCGACGCTTATCTTCGGCAGTCGTTCTTCCAGGCCGGCTGAGCGGATTTTCTGCAGCGCACGCGATACAGGTAGTCTTGGCCGGCTGGCTGACCCGTCTGCCTAGGGTCGTCGCCATCACATACGTTGCACAGTGCACAACTGGTGCACGACGAAAGGTCACCCGTGGGTTCGGTCATCAAGAAGCGTCGCAAGCGCATGGCGAAGAAGAAGCATCGCAAGCTGCTGAAGAAGACGCGCATCCAGCGTCGCCGCGCCGGCAAGTAGGCCCATGGCACCCGTCGCGGATACGACACCCGAAGTGGCTCATTCAGCCAGGGTCGTCGTCATCACCCGCGACGGATGCCACCTGTGCAACGAAGCGCTCACGATCGTCGAGGCGATCTGTGACCAGAGCGGCACCGAGTGGCTGGCTGTCGATGTCGACGCGGACGAGACACTGCGTTCGACCTACACCGACCATGTCCCCGTGACGTTCGTCGACGGCCGCGAGTTCTCAGTGTGGGTGCTCGATGCTGACCGGTTGCGCGCGGCGCTGACTTGACGCGCTGAGCGAGGCTGACCACGCTGTTCCCAACGCCGTATCTTCACCAGGAGGCCGTCTTGGACTTGCCGGCAGGAGATGCCGCCGCCGGCGGCCAGGCCCGCGTCGTGTTCGTCGGGGCGGGCCCCGGCGACCCCGAGCTGCTGACCGTGGCCGCAATCTCGGCGATCCAGTCTGCCGACATCGTCGTGACCGACTCCAAGGCGCTCGTCGAGCTCGTGACCATGCCTCCCGTGGGGGAACTCCAAGCCCGCCTGGTGACCTCGCTCGAGGACCTTGGTGTGGGTCCTTCAGGCACCCCTGAGCAGCGTGCCGCAGCCGCGGTGTCCCATGCCCGTGACGGCGAGACGGTCGCCCGCGTCGTCGTCGGTGACCCGTTCCTCGATGCCGATGCGGCGCCCGAAGCGGCCGCGGTCGTACGGCTCGGCTGTACGTTCGAAGTCGTCCCCGGCGTATCCCTGCTGACCGTCGTCCCCGAGTACGCGGGGGTCAACCTCGCAGCCGGCGGCGTCGTCCAGTTCCTGCCCGGGGCCGTACGGGAGCGCAAGGACTCCGCTCCCCGCATCCCCGATGGCGACCTCGTGATCGCCCTGCGCGCCTCGATGATCGGCGACCTCGTCACGCGAGCGCTCGACGCGGGCCGCAAGCGCGACGAACCTGCCCTGCTCACCCTGAGCGGCGCGAGCATCAGCCAGCGCAGCGTCCACACCACGCTCGGCCAGCTGGTGGCCTCCGTCTCCGGTGTCCCGCACGAGGCGCTCGTCCACGTCATCGTCGGCCCGTTGGCCGCCCAGGACCGTAGCGAACTCGACTGGTACGAGTCGAAGCCGCTGTTCGGGTGGCGCGTGCTGGTGCCGCGCACCAAGGACGGCGGCACCCCGATGACCACCCGTCTCCGCAGCTATGGCGCCGCGTCGCAGGAGGTGGCGACGATCTCCATCGAGCGCCCCCGGACGCCGCACCAGATGGACCGTGCGATCCGCGGCCTCGTCGATGGGGAGTTCGAGTGGATCGCGTTCACGTCGCCGAACGCGGTGCGGGCCGTACGGGAGAAGATCGAGGAGTACGGGCTCGACGCGCGCGCCTTCTCGGGCCTCAAGGTGGCCTCCGTGGGCGGCGCGACCGCCGACGCGCTCAGTGCGATGGGGATCGAGCCCGATCTGGTGGCGACGGAGGATCCGTCCGCGGCCGGGCTAGGGGAGCTGTTCCCGGACTACGACGAGACGCTCGACCCGATCAACCGCGTCTTCGTGCCTCGCGCCGACATTGCCACCGAGGCGCTCACCTCGGAGCTCGTCAACCGCGGCTGGGAGATCGAAGACGTGACGGCGTTCCGTACGGTCCGCGCCGCCCCGCCGCCAGCCGTCATCCGCGAGGGGATCAAGGCCGGTGCGTACGACGCCGTGCTGTTCTCCTCGTCGAGCTCGGTCCGCAACTTCGTGGGAATTGCCGGCAAGCCGCACGCCGCGACCATCGTCGCCGCGATCGGCCCTGCGACCGCCAAGGAGTGCGAGGCGCACGGGCTGAGGGTCGATGTACTGGCGAACGCCCCGACAGGCGCTGACCTCGCGGACGCGCTCGCCATGTTCGCGTACCGCCGCCGCGAGTCACTCGTCGCCGCCGGCCAGCGCGTCACCCGACCCTCCCAGCGCTCGCGCCGCAGGCGTACGACCTAGGTCGCACGAGGCAGGGCCGACTGGTCGGCAAGCTCACCCCGGAAGGGTTGTACGGGCGGCGGAAGATGACCGCCTACGATCCCTGCGGCGGCACTCCAGATCTACGGAGGGGAGCACCCGCTGGCTAGGCGATCCCCCGCAGGACTCAGTGCGCGACGCAGTTGTGAGCGTTTCGCTTCCACTCGGTGACGTCGCTGCTGTTCGTCAATCCCCGCTTGCATAACGACTTCATAACGGAAGTCGAAGAGGATTGTTAGGGTTAACATGTGAGCCTTAACATGATGTCGCGGCCAACGAGGGCCGTCCGGTCCGGTGGTATCCAGCTCCACTCCCGGATGCGAACAAGGAGGTTTGTGTCATGAGGAAGACCATCGTTGCCTTCGCAGCCAGCGCGTTGATGCTGGCGCTGACGGCCTGCTCAGGTGGTGCGGCGACTCCCGCTGCTACGGGCGGCGCTAGCGGGGGGGCACCCAACAAGGCGCTCGACAAGCTTGTCGTCGGCTTCGCCCAGGTAGGCGCCGAGAGTGGCTGGCGCACCGCCAACACCAAGGACATCCAGGATTCGTTCAAGACCGCGGGGATCCAGCTCAAGTTCTCCGATGCCCAACAGAAGCAGGAGAACCAGATCAAGGCCATTCGGTCCTACATCCAGCAGGGTGTCGACTACATCGCCTTCTCTCCGGTGGTCCAGACCGGCTGGGACGCCGTCCTGAATGAGGCCAAGGCTGCTGGCATCCCGGTGATCCTGACCGACCGCGCGGTCGACTCGCAGGACAAGACGCTCTACAAGACCTTCCTCGGCTCCGACTTCGTCGCCGAGGGAAAGAAGGCCGGCGACTGGGTCACGGCGCAATACAAGGACGCCACGTCGACCGTGAACATCGTCCAGCTCGAGGGCACCACCGGGTCGGCTCCGGCCATCGACCGCTCCTCCGGCTTTGCCGATGCCATCAAGGGCAACCCCAACCTCAAGGTCGTCGCCAGCCAGACCGGTGACTTCACCCGCGCCGGCGGCAAGCAGGTCATGGAGGCCTTCTTGAAGTCGCAGCCCAAGATCGACATGGTCTTCGCCCAGAACGACGACATGGGCCTGGGGGCGATCGAGGCGATCGAGGCGGCCGGCAAGGTGCCGGGCAAGGACATCAAGATCGTGACGGTGGATGCCGTGAAGGACGGCATGCAGGCCCTGAGCGATGGCAAGATCAACTTCATCGTCGAGTGCTCGCCCCTGCTGGGCAACCAGCTCATCGATGTCGTCAAGAAGCTGAACGCCGGAACGCCCGTCGAGCAGCGCATCGTCACTGAAGAGACAACGTTCACCGCCGAGCAGGCCAAGGCGGCCTTGCCAAACCGTAAGTACTGACTCTGGCGCAGTGCCTGTATCCGCTGCGAAGGTGAGTGTGTGGCTTCGGCCACACACTCACCCACCAAAGACGTACACAAGTGGGAATCCCGACCAGAAGAGAGCTGGAATGGAAGAGTCACCAGCAACGGCGCCGTTGGAGAACCCGGCACCGGTAGTGGAGATGACTGACATCTCGATCAGTTTCCCTGGGGTGAAGGCCCTTGATGCGGTGAGCTTTCGGATGTTTCCGGGCGAGGTTCACTCGCTGCTGGGTGAGAACGGTGCTGGCAAGTCCACCCTGATCAAGGCACTCACCGGCGTGTACAGCATCGACTCCGGCGTGATCCGGCTGGACGGCAGGAAGGTCACCTTCTCGGGCCCGGCCCAGGCCCAGGCGGCTGGAATCAGCACGGTGTACCAGGAGGTGAATCTGCTGGGGAACCTCACGGTGGCCGAGAATGTGATGCTCGGACGGGAGCCTCGGCGGTTCGGTGGCATCAACTGGCGGGCGATGCGTAAGAGGTCCGCGGAGATCCTTTCCGGCCTCCACCTCAACATCGACCCGGGTTCGCTGCTGAATTCGCACTCGCTCGCCATCCAGCAGCTCGTGGCCATCGCCCGTGCGATCGATGTGCAGGCGAAGGCGTTGATCCTCGACGAGCCGACCTCGAGCCTGGACACCGAGGAGGTCGCCGAGCTCTTCCGGGTGATCCGCACTCTCAAGGATTCCGGTGTCGCGATCCTGTTCGTCAGCCACTTCCTCGAGCAGGTCTACGAGATCAGCGACCGGCTCACTGTGTTGCGCAACGGACAGCTTGTGGGCGAGTACCTGACCGAGGAGCTGCTCCGCATCGACCTGGTGCAGGCGATGATCGGCAAGGAACTGTCGGTTCTCGATGACCTCGAGGCCCAGGTCCACTCCACGGAAAAGGACCGGGCCGTAGGAGCGAAGTCGAGGACCTTCGTGGAGGCGAGGCGACTCACTCGCAAGGGGGCCATCGCCCCCATGGATCTCAGCATCGACGAGGGCGAGGTGGTTGGTCTCGCCGGCCTGCTCGGGTCAGGACGCACCGAGCTCGCCCGCCTGTTGGGCGGAGTCGACCGAGCCGATTCAGGCCAGGTCTCGGTGCACGGCGAGCCCGTGAAACTGCGCACCCCACGGCAGGCCATCAAACATCGCATCGCCTACTCATCGGAAAACCGCCGTTCAGAGGGCGTTGTGGACGAGCTGAGCGTGCGCGACAACATCATCCTGGCACTCCAGGCCGACCGCGGTTGGCTGCGCCCGATCCCGCGCAAACGGCAGGACGAACTGGCCGCCAGCTACATCGAGGCGCTCAACATCAAGACGCCCAACGCCGACGCCCTCGTCCGAAACCTGTCCGGTGGCAACCAGCAGAAGGTGCTCCTGGCTCGGTGGCTGGCCATTGCGCCCAGGTTGTTGATCCTCGACGAGCCCACCCGGGGTATCGACATCGGGGCGAAGGCAGAGATCCAGAAGCTGGTGTACGGCCTGGCTGAGAACGGCATGAGCGTGCTGTTCATTTCCGCAGAGCTCGAAGAAGTCCTCCGCCTCAGCAACCGGATTGTGGTGCTCCGCGACCGCAAGAAGGTGGCCGACCTGCCCAACGACGGGCTCAGCGTCGACGCTCTGCTCACCCTCATCGCTGAGGGTGCCCCCGCCCCGTCCCACACCATCGGAGCCGAATCGTGAAGAACGTCCTGAACCGAGCTGTCGGCCATCGCCTGTTCTGGCCGCTGGTCATGCTCGCCGCCCTCCTGTTGATCAACGTGATTGCCGTCCCCGGGTTCCTTTCGATCACCGTGAACAGCGAGGGCCACCTGTTCGGCAGCATCATCGACATCCTGCGCAACGGTGCGCCCACGCTGATCATCGCGGTCGGCATGACCCTGGTGATCGCCACCCGCGGGATCGACCTCTCGGTCGGCTCCGTGTGCGCGATCGCCGGAGCGGTCGCCTCCTCGATGATCCTCGCCTCACCCACGCCCAACAACGTCGGCACAGTCACCGGCGCGCTGCTGACAGCGCTGGTGCTCTCCCTCGGGCTTGGTCTGGCCAACGGCTTGCTCGTGGCCGGGTTGGGCATCCAACCGATCATCTCAACGCTGATCCTGATGACCGCCGGCCGAGGCATCGCCATGCTGATCACCGAAGGCCAGATCATCACGGTGAACAGCGTCCCGTTCGCCTTCCTCGGCTCCGGGTTCATCCTCGGCGTCCCGGTGGCGACCGTCGCGGGGGTGCTGATCTTCGCCCTCGCCGCCCTGCTCACCCGGCGGACGGCGATGGGCCTGCTGATCGAGGCGGTGGGTATCAACCCCGAAGCCAGCCGGCAGGCCGGCGTCCGGGCTCGCGGGTTGAAATTCAGCGTCTACGCCCTGTGCGCGTTGCTGGCGGGCATCGCCGGCCTGATCCTCACGTCGAACCAGACCGCGGCGGACGCCAACAACACCGGCCTGTTCATCGAGCTGGACGCCATCTTGGCCGTCGTGATCGGCGGTACCTCCCTGGCCGGCGGACGCTACTCGCTGGCCGGGACCCTGGTCGGCGCGCTCATCATCCAGACCCTGGTGACCACCGTCTACACCGTGGGCATTCCACCGATCGCCACCATGGTGTTCAAGGCGGCGGTGGTCACGGCCGTGTGCCTGCTGCAGTCGCCCACAACGGCGGCCGCGCTGGAACGATGGCGATCCAGGTTGGCGACGCGGCATCTCCAGGGTGTAGCGGCCAAGGCAGGCGCGGCCCGATGACTACACTCAGCGCCTCGCTGACCCCGCGCCGACTGCTCGACCGGGTCGTGGATGTGTTCACCAGCCCCAAGTCCGGCCCGGTGCTGGTGACCGCGATCCTCTTCCTGCTGATGTATGTGGGCGGCGGTCTGCGGTACCACGGCTTTTTCGCCGGCCAGGTGGTGCTCAACCTGCTGATCGACAACGCCTACCTGATCGTGCTGGCAGTCGGAATGACCTTCGTCATCCTCACCGGGGGCATCGACCTCTCGGTCGGCGCAGTGGTGGCGCTGTCCACCATCATCGCCGCCCGGCTCCTCCAGCTCGGGTGGAGCCCCGGGGTCGTGATCGTACTGATCCTGATAATTACCTCCCTGTTGGGCCTGCTCGTGGGGTTGATGATTCAGGTGTTCAAGGTGCAGCCGTTCATCGCCACTCTGGCGGCCATGTTCCTCTCCCGGGGCCTGTGCTACATCATCGCCAAGGAGTCGATCACCATCAGCAACCCGTTCTTCAAGGCCATGGCGAACATCCGCATCTCGCTCGGCTACCGACTGAGCATCACGCCGAGTGTGGTCATCGCGCTGGTCGTACTCGTGATCGCGGTCTGGGTGCTGCAGTACACCCGGTTCGGTCGAACCACCTACGCCATTGGCGGAGGCGAGCAGTCCGGCATGTTGATGGGCCTGCCGACCGCGCGGACGAAGGTGCTGGTCTATGTCATCAGCGGCTTCTGCTCCGGGCTGGCTGGCGTGCTGTTCTCGTTCTACACACTCTCGGGCTACGCCCTGAGCGCGGTCGGCACCGAAATGGATGCGATCGCTGCGGTGGTCATCGGTGGCACCCTGCTCACCGGCGGCTACGGCTTTGTGCTGGGCTCGGCGCTCGGCGTCCTCGTGCTCGGTCTGATCCAGACCGTCATCAGCTTCGAGGGGACCCTCAGTTCGTGGTGGACGAAGATCTTCATCGGCGCGTTGCTGTTGGTGTTCATCATCCTGCAAAAGGTGCTCACGTCGAGACGGACCTGAGTCCCCACCGTGTCGGTAGTATCTGGCCCCAGGAAGACGAGCACACCGCGCAGACCCGGGACGACAGGCATTGTGACGACGGAAGAGGAACGCGCCAAGGCTGCCACGATCTTCGACGTGGCGCGTCTTGCCGGGGTGTCCCACCAGACGGTCTCCCGGGTGCTGAACGACCTGCCCAACGTCCGCCCGGCCACCCGGGAACGAGTCGAGCTGGCCATCCGGCAGCTGCGGTACGTCCCATCCCCGGCCGCCCGCGCCCTGGTGACTCGCCGGTCGCGCACCATCGGGCTGATCACCACGGGCCTGCCTGAGTTCGGGCCGTCCACCACAGCGGTGCACTTCAACGAAGCCGCGCGCGAGGAGCGGTACGCGGTGATCATGGCGAGCCTTCTGCATTCGGACGCCGCTACGCTCCGCCTGGCGGCCGAGACGCTGGTGCGCCAGAACGTGGAGGCGATCGTGCTGATCACCTCCAACCGGTCCACGCTCGGCCTGCTGCAGGGCATGGACCTCGGGGTGCCGTTTCTCGGCGTGGTCTCCCAGGGAAGCGGGTTGCATCGGGTCTCGCTCGACCAGTACGCCGGGGCGAGGCGTGCCGTCCGGTACCTGATCGACCTGGGGCACACTGAGATCAGGCACGTGGCCGGCCCGGCCGAGTCGATGGACGCGCTGGAGCGCGTCCGCGGCTGGCGGGACACCCTTAACGAGCATGGACTCGTGGCTCACGAACCCATCCTCGGGGACTGGTCCGCCGCCAGCGGATACGAGGCCGGGCAGCGGCTGCTCGGGGAGCACTTCACGGCCGCGTTCTGTGGCAACGACCAGATGGCCCTGGGGCTGATCCACGCGCTCAACGAGGCCCACCGCCCGGTGCCTGGCCAGGTCAGCGTGATCGGCTTCGACGACATCCCCGAGGCCGCCCACTTCTCGCCGCCCCTGACAACGATGCACCAGGACTTCGCCCAACTCGGGCGGGACGCCATGGAGGTGATGCTCGCTGTGCTCACCGACGAACTCGCTCCCAACCCTCTCCTTCGGGTGCCCCAGCTAGTGGTGCGGGCCAGCACGGCACCGCCCCCAGGGGCTCAAGCAGTTGAGCGTCTGCATTGAGTGGCACATAGGTGCTCACCGTCGTCGATACGCGTCGGCGAGCGCGTAGGAGCCACTGAATGCAGGAATCGGGCCGATCTCGGGTACTCCCAGCGCTCGCGCCGCGATGTCCCGGGCAGCCGGCTTCGATACGCTTCCGCCTGACTACGAGGACAGGAAGCGCGATGCCCCAGATCGATCTGATCGCCACGATCGAGATTCGGGAGGACCTGCTGCCGGAAGCGGCCGCGCTGTTGCTCGACTACGGCCAGGGCGTCCGTGCGGAGCCGGGGAATCTTCGCTTCGAGGCCTACCAGGATCGCGACAGCGGCGCGATGGTCGTGGTGGAGCGGTACGCGTCGGCTGAAGGGTTCGAGGCGCATCTGGCCAATCCGGCGAACGCCGAGTTCAACGCCAAGCTCGCCGCGATCCTGGGCGGTGGCGGGTCGACTCTGCAGATGCTGGAGCCCCTCGCCTGAGGCCGACACCGTCGACGCCGCCTGGGCCGGGTCCTTCGTGGGCTCGGCATTCCTGAGGCAGCTGCGTCGGTGAGCGCCCTCATCGCGGGTCGCAGGGAGTGCCAAAACTCGAAGATAACGATTTGGCGCACACGATTGCGCAATCGTGTGCGCGGGTGCAGAGTGTGGCTCGGCGGTGTGATGGAGCACTGCCAAGGAGGAACGTCAGAGTGGACGTGATCAGCCCGCAACCCGTGGTGATGGTCCGTACGACCTCGGCCCCGCGTCAGGCGCCGGAGTCCCCGCATTGGAGCCTCCAGCACACATCATCCTCACGGAAGGTACCTGCATGAACCTCAAACGTTTGGCGGTTCTCGGACTCGTTATTCCGCTGATCACCGCCTGTGGCTCTACGCCCTCGACGGGCGATTCCGGAGCTGCTCCCGCCAAGGGCTCGGGCCAGATCATCGTCGGCCTCATCACCAAGACCGAGACCAACCCGTTCTTCGTCAAGATGAAGGAAGGCGCCCAGGCCAAGGCGACCGAGCTCGGTGTCAAGCTGCTCACCGGCGCCGGCGCCAAGGATGGCGACAACGAGGGTCAGGTGACGGCGATGGAGAACATGATCAATGCCGGTGCCAAAGGCATCATGATCACTCCCAGCGATACCAAGGCGATCGTGCCGTCGATCCAGAAGGCCCGAGCGGCCGGAGTCGTGGTGATCGCGCTTGACACGGCGACCGATCCTCAGAGCGCCTCCGACGCCCTCTTCGCCACCGACAACTTCGCAGCGGGCACCCTGATCGGCCAGTGGTCCGCGAAGGCCATGGCCGGCAAGACCCCGGTGATCGCCACCCTCGACCTTGCCCCCGGCATCACGGTCGGCGCGCAGCGGCACAACGGCTTCCTGCAGGGCATGGGCCTCGTATCGGGCATCGTCGCCACCTCCACCGACCTGGCGACGTCCAAGGAGGTCGTCTGTGCACAGGACACCCACGGTGACCAGACCGAGGGTCAGACCGCGATGGAGAACTGCCTGAGCAAGAACTCCAACATCAACCTCGTGTACACCATCAACGAGCCTGCAGCCTTCGGCGCCTACACCGCACTGAAGAACGCCGGCAAGGAGAAGAACGTCACCATCGTTTCCGTTGACGGCGGCTGCCAGGGCGTGCAGGGTGTCGTTGACGGCAAGATCGCGGCCACGTCGCAGCAGTACCCGCTGAAGATGGCTTCGATGGGTGTCGAGGCGATCGTGAAGTACGCCAAGGACGGCACCAAGCCGACCGGCTACACCGACACCGGTGTGACCCTGATCACCGACAAGGCGCAAGCAAGCGTCACTAGCAAGGATTCCACCTTCGGCCTGGCGAACTGCTGGGGCACCAAGTAATCCGAACCGGATGGGCGGCGGCAACCCACGTTGCCGCCGCCCACTTCAGAAAGGTCGACAGTTCATGAGCTCAGAGCAGAGCGCAGCGCTAGATCAGCGACCCGGCATCGTCAAGGTCCTGCTCGCCTCGCCGATCCTCGGGCCGGTAGTGGCACTTCTACTGGCCTGCATCTTCTTCGCCGTGATGAGCCCTCGGTTCCTCAGCGGCCCCAACTTCTCTCTGATCCTGCAGCAAGTCATGGTGGTGGGGGTGCTCGCCATCGGCCAGACGCTGGTCATCATCACTACCGGTATCGACCTGTCGAACGGCATGGTGATGGCACTCTCGGGCGTCCTGATCGCGAGCTTCGCGTCCCAGAAGGGCCTTAACCCGTTCCTGGCGATCACGATCGGACTATTGGTGGCAATGGGCCTCGGCCTGCTGAACGGCGGTCTGGTGACCGGCATCGGGCTGCCGGCCTTCATCGTCACCCTTGGCACGCTGAACATCGCGTATGCGCTGACGCGGATCTACACCACGTCGACCATCACCAATCTGCCGAGTGCGCTGACCTTCTTGGGAAACACGTTCAGCCTCGGTGGCACGGCGATCGCCAACGGCACCATCCTGATGCTGGTGCTCTATGGGATCACCTGGTTCATGCTGAAGTACACCCCGGCGGGCCGCTCGGTGTACGCGGTGGGGGACAACGTCGAAGCCGCCCGACTGGCCGGCATCAACACCAGGCGCGTCCTGCTCGGGGTCTACACGATCGCGGGTCTTACCTACGGCATCGCAGCTGTGCTGCAGCTGGCTCGTACCGGCGTCGGTGACCCGCAGGCCGGCCAGACCTCCAACCTGGACAGCATCACTGCCGTGGTGCTGGGTGGCACCAGCCTCTTCGGTGGCCGCGGCAGCATCGTCGGGACCCTGCTAGGGGCCCTGATCGTCGGTGTCTTCCGGAACGGCCTGCAGCTCCTCGGAGTCGAGTCGACCTACCAGGTGCTGATCACGGGCATCCTGGTGATCGCTGCCGTCTCGGTCGACCAACTCACGCACCGCAAGTGAGGTGGGCCAGATGACCGATGAGCCCCAGGGCCGTGTGCTCTTGGAGATGAAGGGGATAGGCAAGACCTTTCCCGGTGTCAAGGCACTGCAAGGAGTGAACCTCGCCGTACGGGAGGGCCAGGTTCACGCCCTGCTCGGTGAGAACGGCGCCGGCAAGTCGACGCTCATCAAGATCCTGTCCGGCGCGTACACCCGTGACGAGGGCGAGATCCTGTTCGACGGGGCGACGGCAGACATCAAGACGCCCGCTGATGCCGAGAACCTGGGGATCTCGACGATCTACCAGGAGTTCAACCTCACCCATAACATGACGATCGCCGAGAACATCTTCCTCGGCCACCTGCCTACCAAGGCGGGCAGGGTCGACTGGGTGACGGTGAAGCGGCGCTCCCGGGAACTGCTCGACAGCCTGGACGTCCGCCTGCCCGTGGACACCCTCACCGGGGGCCTCTCGGTGGCTCAACAGCAGATGGTAGAGATCGCCAAGGCGCTGAACCGCAACACCCGAATCCTGGTGATGGACGAGCCCTCCGCGGTGCTCGGCGAGAAGGACATCGACAACTTGTTCGCAGTGGTGCGCCGACTCCAAGCCACCGGGATCGGCATCATCTACATCTCGCACAGGCTCAAGGAGATCTTCCAGCTCGCCGACGAGGTCACGGTGCTCAAGGACGGGCGCTACATCGACACCCGGCAGGTGGCCGACGTGACCATGGACGACCTGGTCCGGCTGATGATCGGCCGCGACCTCGAGGACGTCTATCCAAGGCGCAAAGCGGAGCCAGGCGAGGTGGTTCTCGAAGTCTCGCACCTGGCCCAAGCGCACCTGGCCAAGGATGTCAGCTTCCAGCTGCATGCTGGCGAGATCATCGGTTTCGCCGGCATCACCGGCTCCGGACGCACCGAGGCGGCGCGCGTGATCTTCGGGGCTGACCGGGCAACGTCGGGTGAGATGACCCTTCACGGCAAGCCCTACCGCCCCCGCTCGCCGCGAGACGCCATCAACCATGGAATAGCCCTCGTCACCGAGGACCGCAAGCGCCAGGGCCTGCTGCTGAAGCTCCAGGTCTACTTCAACACCACCGTCTCCGGCCTTGACCGGCTGACGAGCTTCGGGGTCTTGCGGCTGAAGGATGAGATGACCCTGGTTCGGAAGTGGATCAAGGACCTGCGGATCAAGACGCCCTCTCCGGAGTTCATGGTCGTCAACATGAGCGGCGGCAACCAGCAGAAGGTCGTCCTGGCCCGATGGCTGAGCCTGGGCATCAAGGTGTTCATCCTGGACGAACCGACCCGCGGCATCGACGTGGGAAGCAAGGCCGAGATCTACCGGATCATGACCGACCTGGCCAACGAGGGAGCGGCCATCATCATGATCTCCTCGGAACTGCCCGAGGTGCTCGGCATGAGCGATCGAGTGATGGTCATGCGGGATGGCAGGATCGTCAAGGAGCTCGCCCGAGCGGACGCGTCGGAAGAGGTCGTCATGCAGTACGCCGTTGGTCACGAGGAGGCTGCCAGTTGACCACGAAGCCGGTCGAGCAGGCAGTCCCGGCCACGCTCGCCGCAAGATTGCTGGAGCGGTCGTTGGCAACCCGCCTGATGGTCGGGATATGTGGCGCTCCGGGCGCGGGGAAGTCCACGCTCTCGGCGCTTCTGGTCGCCGAACTCAACGCCGTCGAGCCAGGGACGGCCGTCGTGGTGCCCATGGACGGGTTTCATCTCGCAGCGTCGGTGATCGCCCTCGACGACCGTGCGACTCGGAGGGGCGCGCCCGACACCTTCGACCCCGACGGCTACGCCGCGCTGCTCCGGCGGCTGCGCGTCAACGCAGACGATGTTGTCTACGCTCCTGAGTACCGGAGGGAGATCGAGGATCCGGTCGCCGGAGCCATCGCCGTTTCCCGCGATTGCCGTGTTGTCGTGACCGAAGGCAACTACCTGCTGCACCCGGG
>JADGPB010000283.1 GCA_017882655.1 Propionibacteriales bacterium | reverse complement strand
CCTCCTCCTCACCCAGCCACGGCTGCATGACGTTGATGCGCTCCGTCATCACACCGCCCCGCTGAGCTCGACGTCCGTCTCCCGCTCCACGAGCCACCAGTCGACGAGTCGGCTCAGGCCGTCCTCAAGACCGACGGTCGCGGTCCAGCCCAGGTCGCGACGAGCGGCCTCGGTGGACGCCAGCCGTCGGGTCACGCCGTTCACCTGTCGCTCCGGACCGAACTCGATGTGCTCATCCGACCCCATCGTCCGCAGCAGTGCCTCGGCGAGCCCGCGAAGGGAGGTCTCCTGCTCGCTCGCGATGTTGTACACGCCTTCGGTCACCTCCGACGCCGCGGCCAGGATGTTCGCGTGCGCGATGTCCGTCGTGTAGACGAAGTCCATCGTCTGCGCACCATCGCCGAAGATCAGGGGAGGCAGCCCGGCCGCGATCCGCTGCATCCACCGGATGAGCACCTCGGTGTAGACGCCGTGGATGTCCATCCTCGGCCCGTACACGTTGAAGTAGCGCAACGCGACGTAGTCGAGCCCCTGCATCGCGCGGAAGCTCTTGAGCATGCCCTCGTTCATCACCTTCGCCCAGCCGTAGAACGTGTCGTTGTTCCACGGGTGGTGCCGCTCGGTGGTGGGGAACTCCTCGGCCAGCCCGTACACCGACGCAGAGGAGGACGCGATGATCTTGCCCACGTGATGCTCCGCCGCCGCCTCGACGACGTTGAACGTCCCGTCGATGAGCACCTCGTTTGCCAGCCGCGGCTCCTCGGCGCACTGCGTGATCCGGATCGCCGCGAGGTGGAAGACCAGGTCGCTGCCGAGCGTGAGGTCGTGGACGAGGTCGCGGTCGCGAATGTCGCCCTCGACGAGTCGGGTACGGGGGTCGGACAACGCGTCGGCGATGTTCGCCCTCCGGCCGCGGACCAGGTTGTCGAGCACGCGTACTTCGCCGACACCCGCATCCAGCAGCTGGTCGACGACCGTCGACCCGATCGTTCCAGCACCGCCTGTCACCAGGGCGGTCGCCCCGCGAAGCGACGTCACGATGCGGCACCCCGCTGCGGTGACACCGCGTGACCCGAGGCCAGGCTCTCGTCGATCGCATGAAGTACCGACAGCACCCGCATGCCGGAATGGCCATCGGTCAACGGTGCCCGTCCCTCGCGGATGGCGGCGGCGAACTCCGCAACCATGAGCCCGAGCGCCTCCGCCTCACGCAGTGCCGGTACGTGGATGTCGCCCATGCGGTACGAGACGTTGACCTGCTTGCGCTCGGCGAGGTCGTCCGGTCGCGTGGCCACATCGACCCCGCGGTCGTACAGCGCCACGCGCTGCATAGGGTTCAGGTCGTCCCACACCAGCGTGCGGTTGCGGCCTCCGACCACGAACGAGCGGATCTTCGTGGGGGAGAGCCAGTTGACGCTGATGTTCGCGATCCCCCCACCGGGAAGGGGCAGGCTGGCGTGGCCGATGCAGGCCCTTCCGGTGCCGAGGGGATCGGCTCCGGTAGCCGTCACCGGACCCACGTCCAGGCCCGAGGGCAGGATGAAGTCGAGTATCGACAGGTCGTGCGGTGCCAGGTCCCAGAAGACGTTGACGTCCGGTTGCACCAGCCCGAGGTTGATCCGTACGGAGTCGACGTACAGCACGTCGCCGACCACGCCGTCCGCAATCATCTGGCGGATGTGCCTGACTGCCGGCGTGTAGCAGAACGTGTGGTCGAGCATCAGCGCCCGGCCCTGAGCCGCGGCCACCTCGACCATGCGTCGTGCGTCCTCCAGGTTGGAGGCCAGCGGCTTCTCCACGAGGACGTGCTTGCCGGCCTCCAACGCGGCGACTGCAAGCTCGGCATGGGTACGTGCCGGGGTGGCGATGGCCACCGCGTCCACATCGTCCCGCTCGAGCAGCCGGCTCACGTCGGTCTCGACCTCAACGGTCGACCGGTCTCCGACGACTCGGGCCGCACGTAGCGGGTCGAGATCGCACACGGCGACCAGATCCCAATCGGGGCTGTTCCTGAAGTTGCGAACGAGGTTCGGACCCCAGTACCCCGCGCCGATCACGGCGATCCTCAGCTTGTCCATGCCTCTCCTACTCGAGTCGAGCCAGGCACGGACACTGCTGGAGCCCTCGTGAGCTCAGCCATGTCCATCCCCCCCAGGTGTCCGTCATGCTAGTTGCTCGGGTCTCCGCGAAACAGAGCGGAAACGTGTCTGCTCCAGCCCTAAGCCCACGCCGCGTCTTCGTCAGTAGGCGCCCCGCGAGTTGAGGACTGCTCCGACCGTCCGCGTCAGGATCATGAGGTCCTGGAGCAACGACCAGTTGTCGACGTAGTAGAGGTCCAGCCGTACCGTGTCGTCCCACGAGAGGTCTGATCGGCCCGACACCTGCCAGAGGCCGGTCAGGCCAGGGCGCACGTCGAGTCGTCGATGCACGTCCTGCTGGTACTGGGCCACCTCCCGAGGCAGTGCGGGCCTCGGCCCGACGAGGCTCATCTGGCCCTGCAGGACGTTGAGCAGCTGCGGCAGCTCGTCGAGCGAGAGCCGACGGATGAGCCGTCCGACGCGGGTGACTCGGGGATCGCTCTTGATCTTGAACAGGACGCCGCTCAGCTCGCTCTGCAGCTGGGGGAGTCGCTGTTCCGCATCCACGGCCATGGAACGGAACTTGTAGAAGTTGAAGGGCTCCCCCTTGAGCCCCACTCGTACCTGCTTGAACACGACGGGTCCACGGTCCTCGATCCTGATGGCGAGGGCGATGACCGCCATCACCGGTGCCGCGAGCAGGAGAGCCGCAGCCGCGCCGACCACGTCGAAGAGCCGCTTGCTCCAGCGCATGGCCAGCAGCGCACGCGGGCTCTCGACGTAGACGAGCGGGAGGCCGCCGGCGGGCCGCAGGTTCATCCTGGCCGCCGACACGTCGGTGAGCCCGGGAACGACCACCAGCTGAGCGTCCTGGTCCTCGAGCTGGCGGGCCAGCCGGTTGAAAGCACTGGCCGACGGCAGTGCCCCGTCGGTGAAGATGACTGTCTGGGCGGACGTCGCCCGGAGCGCCGGAATGATGTCGTCCAGCGAGCCGAGCACCGGCAGGCCGGAAGGCGTCAGCTCGTCCTCAGCAGTCGGGCTCAGGACGCCGACCACGCGGTAGCCGAGGAACGTGGCCCGCCGGAGGACGGCTGCGATCTCGTCGACGTGCTGGTGATCGCCGACCAGGATGACGGGCGCGCACAGCATCCCCCTGGTGCGGAAGACGCGGATGAGACGCCGCGTGGTGAACCGCTCGATGAGGAGCAGCGGCAGCCCCACCAGGAAGAGCAGCACGTAGAAGCCCCGAGAGAGGTCGTAGGCCGTGAGGTACGCCGTGACCCCCAGCGCCCCGGCTGCGAGGAAGGTGCCCAACAGGACGGCGTTGAACTCCGCGCTGCCGACCCCCACCTTCTCGATCTGGTACGCGCCTACGGCCGCCAATATCGTGAGCCACAGGCCGACGAACAGTGCCGCGATGGGGACAATGGTCCCCAGGAGGTGTGGCGCTGGATCGAAGGCCAGAAGCTTGTCGCGGCCGAGCAGGGCGATCGCTGCAGCCCCGAGGATCGCGAGTGTGTCGCTGACGACCAGAGTCAGCGTGTGAATGGACTTGGTCCGGTAGCGCGAAAGCGTCCACGGGATCGTGAGCGCGCTCCGCCGCTGCCCCAGCTCCACCGCAGTCATGGTTGCCCCCCGTCAGGGGGCAAAGGACTGGTATGCGTGACGTGTGGCCGCCCCCCAAAGCTACCAACCACGTCCGTACGAGGCACAGTATTGCCCAGCGCGGGCTGGAAGGGAACACCCTTCTTTAAACGAGTTTGGCCTAAACCTTGTACGCCCCTTAACCGAGAGGAGGACGCTGCCAGCACGGGCGCGCGGGAACCACCTCGCGGGTGCCGCGGAGATCGACGAATTTTTGACTATCGCCAAACCGCGCCGTACGGACTACCGTACGCCTCATCTCTTCGACTTCCTTGGGAGTCAGCACAGGGCTTGGGTGGCCCGCTGACCGACTTGGGCGGGAAGTCAGGACGGGGGCAGAGATGCGTCATGACACGAACACCCGGTGGCTGGCCACATCGCTGTGCCTGCTGCTCCTCATGCTCGGGTTGCCCGCGCCGGCAGCTCATGCGACCTCGTCGTGCGGGAACCCCATCGCGTGCGAGAACGCGTTGCCTGGAACCCCGCAGAGCGTGTGGGACGACGGGACCGACGACCAGACGATCCTGGGGTACGCCACCCAGATGAGCGTGAACGTCGGGAGCTCGATCGCCTTCAAGGTCAACACCGACGCCCACGCGTACAC
>JADGPB010000282.1 GCA_017882655.1 Propionibacteriales bacterium | reverse complement strand
GCTCCACCTCGAAGGTCACGTCCTCAAGGGCCTTCACCCCCGGGAACTCCTTCGTGATCCCCCGCATGGAGAGGATCGTGTCTGTCATGAGTGCTCCTTCTCGCCGATGTGCTCTTGGGAGTGCGTGCGGGGCGGAAAACCGCCCCGCACGCACACATCAGGTGATGTCAGGCCAGCTGAGCATCCGTGTAGTACTTCGCGTCAAGAAGGATCTGCTTGCAGCTCGACTTGTCGCATGCTACGGGCTGGAGCAGCTCGGTCGGGACAACCTTGAGTCCGTTGTCGTACGACTTGGTGTCGTTCACCGTGACGGTGGCGCCGGACGTGATCTCTTGGATCATCTTGACAGTGGCCTTCGCGAGCTCAGACGTGTCCTTGAAGACCGTGGAGTACTGCTCGCCCGCGAGAATCGACTTCACGCTCTCCAGCTCGGCGTCCTGGCCGGTGACGACCGGGAGAGCCTTGCCGCCCGAGCCGTAGCCCGAACCCTTGAGAGCCGCGATGATGCCGCGGGAGAGGCCGTCGTACGGAGCCAAGACGCCGTTGACGTCCGTCGAGGCGTACGACTTAGTGAGGATGTTCTCCATCCGCTTCTTGGCCACGGCCGCGTCCCAACGCAGGGTGGCGACGACCTTGAAGTCGGTCTCACCGGAGGCGATCTTGATGGTGCCGTCGTCGATCTTCGGCTGCAGGACGCTCATCGCGCCGTTGAAGAAGAAGGTCGCGTTGTTGTCGTCGGGCGAACCGGCGAACAGCTCGACGTTCCACGGCTTCGGCTTGCCGGAGGCCGCGAGGCCCGCCAGCAGCGACGTGCCCTGCAGAACGCCCACCTTGAAGTTGTCGAACGTCGTGTAGTACGAGACCGCGTCGGTCTCACGAAGCAGGCGGTCGTAAGCGACGACGGGGATCCCGGCGGACTTAGCCTCGGCGAGCGCACCCTTCAGGGCTACGCCGTCGATGGCGGCCACGACGAGCAGCTGGTTCTTCTTGGTGATCATGTCGTTGACCTGGGTGACCTGGGTGGGGATGTCATCGTTGGCGTACACGAGGTTGACCGTGTAGCCGGCGGCCTCGAGCTGCTTCTTGATGTTGTCGCCGTCCTTGATCCACCGCTCGGAGGTCTTGGTCGGCATCGCAACGCCGATCGTTCCCTTCACAGCGGCGGCAGACGAACCGGATGCCCCTGTCGCAGGCGTGCCAGTGTCACGGCCACACGACGACATCGTGAGTGCAAGGGCCGCCGCAGCTGCGATGGCCAGGATCTTGCGCATTGCGTTACCTACTTTCTCGGCCTCAGGTGGGTGGGCCGATCCTGCTTCTCCTGAACGGGAAGTCCCCGGGTCAGGAAGTACGTGGTGCCTAGACGCCGATGCCTAGGCGGAAGGACGCAGCGTTCCAGGCGAGCGCGTTGGTGAAGTCACGCTCTCCTGTGTTGCGGGCGATGAGCGCCAGCTCGATCCCGGTGATCTTTGCGAGATCCTCGAGATGGGTGGCGGTGAGCTGGGTGCTCAGAACGGTGTGGTGCGGACCGCCTGCGGCGAGCCAGCACTGGGTGGAGGTGGCGAAGTCCGGCATCGGGCGCCACACGGCGCGCGCCACCGGAAGCTTCGGCATGGGATGCGGTACGGCGACGACCTCGACCTCGTTCGAGACGAAGCGCAGCCGGTCGCCCAGGTCGCTCAGCCCGAGCGTCACGCCGGCGCCAGGAGCGGCGTCGAAGACCAGCCGTACGGGGTCGGAGCGGTTGCCGATGCCCAGCGGGTGGATCTCCACGCGCGGCTTCGAGGCGGCGATCGACGGGCAGACCTCGAGCATGTGCGCGCCGAGGATCAGCTCGTTGCCGGGCTCGAGGTGGTAGGTGTAGTCCTCCATGAAGGAGGTACCACCAGGCAGACCCTTGGCCATCGCCTTGAGGGCGTGGCCGATGACCGCGGTCTTCCAGTCGCCCTCGCCGCCGAAGCCGATGCCGGAGGCCATCAGCCTCTGTACAGCCATGCCGGGCAGCTGCTGAAGCCCGCCGAGGTCCTCGAAGTTCGTGGTGAACGCCCCGTAGCCGCCGTCGATGACGAAGCGCCGCAGCGCCACCTCGAGCTTGGCCGAGTAGCGCAGCGCATCGTGCCGATCGCCGCCGGGAAGGAGCTCGGCCGCCACCTCGTACACGTCGGCGTACTCGGTGCACAGGGCATCAGCCTCGGCATCGGTCACCTGGTCGACGACCGCCACGAGGTCGTTGACCCCGTACGTGTTGACGCTGGTGCCGAAGCGGCGCTCGACCTCGACCTTGTCGCCCTCGGTGACGGCGACGTAGCGCATGTTGTCGCCGAACCGTACGGCCTTGAGGTTGCGGAGCGCGGCCGCACCGACGCACGCGCGGGACCAGACGCCGACTCGGGCAAGGACGGCGGGGTTGCTCACATGACCGGAAACGATCGTGCGGGGGACGGAAAGGCGGGTCGTGATGTACGCGAACTCCCGGTCGCCGTGCGCGGCCTGGTTGAGGTTCATGAAGTCCATGTCGATGGTGTCCCACGGGAGGTCGCGGTTCACCTGCGTGTGAAGGTGCAGCAGTGGCTTACGGAGCTGGTCGAGGCCGGTGATCCACATCTTCGCGGGGCTGAACGTGTGCATCCAGGCGATGACACCGATGCAGTCGTCGTCGGAGTTCGCGTCGATGAGCGCCCGCCGGATCGCGTCGGTGTCGGTCAGCACGGGCTTGGCCACGATGGTCGCGATCACCTCGTCCGAGTGCGCCAGGGCGTCCGAGATCGTGCGCGACTGGTCGGCGACCTGCGCCAATACCTCCGGCCCGTACAGGTGCTGGCTTCCAGTGAGGAACCAGATGCTTGTCATGCGGTGTGCCTCTCCTACTTCTGTCCGTAGACGTTCTGGTACCGCGCGTAGAGCGAGTCGATGTCGCTCTGGGCGAGGCGCTGCGGTTCTCCGTACTGACGCGCGAGATGGACGGTTCGGGCGACGTCCTCGAGCATGACCGCGGCCTTGACGGCGGCCTTCGCGTCCCTGCCGATCGTGAACGGCCCGTGCTGAGCCATCAGGACAGCGGGGGAGCGGGACTCGCGAAGCGTCTCGACGATGCCGCGGCCGATCGCATCGTCGCCGATGAGCGCGAACGGTCCGACCGGGATGTCTCCACCGAACTCGTCGGCCATCATCGTCAGCACGCAGGGGATCGACTCTCGCCGGGCCGCCCACGCCGTGGCGTAGTCGCTGTGCGTGTGGACGACGCCACCGACATGCGGCATGTGCGCGTAGACGTAACCGTGCGCGAACGTGTCGGAGGACGGCGCTCGATCACCCTCGACGAGCGTGCCGTCGAGGTCGGTGACCACCATCGCCGCGGGAGTCAGCTGGTCATACGTGACCCCGGACGGCTTGATGACGAGCAGGTCGGCGCCAGGCACCCGCGCGGACACGTTGCCCGCGGTCCAAGCAACGAGGTTGTTCGCCGGGAGAAGGGCGTGCAGTGCAGAGACCTCAGCCTTCAAGCGGTCGACCTCAGCGCGCAAGGAGGTGGGGACGCCCGTCATGTGCAAACCTTTCTGCGGAGCGGCTTGAGACGACGCGTCACGTCGTTCGCGCCATGGCCGAAGTAGTCATGGAGGGGTGAGGTGTCCACACTGACTCCGTTCATCGTGCGGCGGCCCGAGGATCCGCGGCTCTTCGTCGAGCCACACCGGACTCTAGACCAGCAACCGCCAGAAATGACATGAAGTGACGACTAAGAGACCATTTTGTGACCTTTGCGGTCAGGTCACGTTAGAAGCAGGCCTTGAGGCGAGCTGAGCCCGAGCGCCAATGCGATGCCGCCCAGTGCAAAGACTCTCTCCCCGAGCGGGGTGGTCAGCAGACGGACACCAGAGGCCGCGGGCATCGACAGACGTGTGGCCATCGTGATCATGGGATCCGTCACCACCTCGCCCGCCCGGGTGAGGTCGCCGCCGATGACGATGACCTCGGGGTTGAGCAGGTTGACGACGTTGGCGATCGCCACGCCGGACGCACGGCCCATGTCGGTGAGGACGCGAATCGCCGGAGGCAGGCCCTGTGCGGCGGCCTCCAGGAGCTTCTCGGCCGAGTCGATCTCCGGGTGGATGGGAGCGAGCAGCTCCAGCGCACGGTAGATGGAGGCGATGGTGTTCAGGCACCCGCGGTTGCCGCACTGGCAGAACTCGCCGTTCTCGTCGACCGTCGTGTGGCCGATCTCACCTGAGACCCCGGTCGCGCCGTGGAACAGCGTTCCCTCGAGAACGATGCCCGCACCGAAGCCGTAGTTCATGCCGACGAAGACCATGCTGTGGCTGCCCTGGCC
>JADGPB010000016.1 GCA_017882655.1 Propionibacteriales bacterium | reverse complement strand
CCACGACCCGCGTCGCTCCGGTCAGCTTGATCCGAGCCTCCAGAGGACGATCCTCGCTGGACGTACCGACGCTCAGCACGATCTCGCCGGGCTCGACGATGCGCCGGTAGTCGATGCCGGTGAACGAGAACAGGTCGGCGTGCAGCTCCACGTCGAGGGTGGCCGACTCCCCGGCATCCAGGGGCACCTTCGCGTACGCGACCAGTTGCTTGAGCGGTCGCACGACGGAGGCGACCGGGTCGTTCGCGTACACCTGGACGACCTCAGCGCCAGGCCGCTCGCCTGTGTTCGTCACCGTGACGCTCAGCCCTACGGTGCCCGCGACATCGACCTCTGACGCGTCGGTCCGCAGCTCCACGAGCTCGAACGACGTGTACGACAGGCCGTGGCCGAACGGGTACAGCGGCCTCGGGTCGAGGTTGGACACGCCCTCGGAGAACCAGCCGAGGGGTGGCGCGAGGTACGTGCCGGGCTGGCCACCCGGGCCATGAGGTATCGCCACGGGCAGGTGACCGGACGGGTTGACCCTGCCGCTGAGGACGCCCGCGATCGCGGAGGCGCCCTCGACGCCGGGCATCAGCGCGGCGACGACGGCGCGGCAGCGTGATGCGTACGCACCGAGCGCGTACGGACGTCCGGAGACGAGCAGCAGCACGGTCGGCGTACCGGTCGCCAGGATCGCCTCGACGAGCTCATCTTGCAGGCCGGGCAGGCTGAGGTCCTCGGAGTCGCAGCCCTCGCCGGACGTGCCGGTGCCGAACATCCCCGCGAGGTCACCCACCGCGACGACCGCGACGTCGGCCTGGCGAGCCGTCTCGACGGCGGCGGCGAGCTGGGAGCGATCCTCGACGAGGAACGGCACTCCGGGCGCCGCGATGATGCGCGAGAACGGCAATTCCTCCGCCAGGCCCTCAGCGAGCGATGCGACCGGTATGCCGCTGTCACGATCTGCGTACCGGCTCAGCACGTGGTTCGGGAACGCGTAGCAGCCCATGAACGACCGTGGTTCGCCCACGACAGGCCCGATCAGCGCGACTGTCGACGCCGCGAGAGGGAGGATGCCGTCGTTCGCCAGCAGCACGACGCTGGCCTCGGCGACCCGGCGAGCGATGTCGCGGTTCCTGGGCGAGTCGAGGTCGCGGGACGAGTCGCCCTGCGCCTCCGGATCCCAGTCGGGATCGAGCAGGCCAAGACGGATCTTCTGCTCCAGCACGCGCAGCACGGCGCGGTCCAACAGGGCCTCGTCCAGGCGTCCCTCGCGTACCTCGCTGGCCAGCGGGAGGTACGCAACGGACTGAGGCAGTTCGATGTCGAGGCCGGCCGTCAGCGCCATCCGGCCCGCCTCGGCGAGGTCACTCGCGACATGGTGCATGAGGTGGAGGAAGGGAATCGCCCCGTAGTCGCTGACCACCGTGCCCGTGAAGCCCCAGCGCTCGCGCAGCACGTGGGTGAGCAGCTCCTCCGACGCTGCCACCGGCACGTTGTCGACGTCCGAGTACGAGTTCATCACCGACTCGACACCACCCAGCCGCAGCGCCATCTCGAAGCTGGGCAGCATGACGTCCTCGAGCTCCCGGCGACCCATCGGCACCGGCGCATGGTTCCGGGCGGCACGCGAGGCGGAGTACCCGACGAAGTGCTTGAGCGTGGCCGCGATGCCGGCGCGTTGAAGGCCCTCCACGTATGCCGTGCCGATGGTGCCGACGACGTACGGGTCCTCGCCGATCGTCTCCTCGACCCGACCCCAGCGGTAGTCGCGGACGACGTCGAGCAGCGGAGACAGGCCCTGATGCACGCCGACCGCTCGCATGTCCGCGCCGATCGCCTGCGCCATCTCACTGATCAGCTCGGGTTCGAAGGTGGCGCCCCAGGCGATGGCCGCCGGGTACACGGTCGCGCGGTACGCGGTGAACCCGGTCAGGCATTCCTCGTGCGCGATCGCGGGGATGCCGAACCGGTTCAGCTCGACGACGCGGCGCTGCGCAGCCCGCAGCCGCGCCACGCCCTCGGAGACCTCGACCGGCTCGGTGCCGAAGATGCGGGTGAGATGGCCGAGGCCACCTGCGGCGACCTGATCCAGACCGCTGCTCGAGAAGACGCTCTCCATCGGTGCGACCTCGCCACCGACCTTGTCCGGCCTCGGCGGCCGTGCCCAGACCGACCCCAGCTGGGACGCCTTCTCCTCGATCGTCATCTCAGCAAGAAGCGCAGCAGCGCGCTCGGCGGCGGACCGTGATGCGTCGTTCCAGCTGGCCATCGCTATCCCTTGCGCAGTCGTCCTGTCCGTGCCGCCCACGGGGCATCCGCCGGGCGCAAGTGGTCCAAGCGACCCTCGTGGATCGCGTTCTTGAGGCTCAGCGCCCCGATCACGAGGCTCGGGTTCTGCAAGTGTCCGGCGTAGATGCCGTCGACAAGGTCGTCCAGGGCCGCCCAGCGCACCTCCATGTGCGCCTCCTCGTCACCGAGGACGAATCCCTCAGGCCGGGGGGCTTGTACGAGATCCCGGGCGAGGTAGATCCGCAGAGACTCGGAGCTCCCTCCGGGAGACGAGAAGATGTCCACGAGCACGCGCCACTTCCGGGCAGCCAGCTCGGCCTCTTCGGCGAGCTCACGCTGCGCGGCGGCGAGGGGGTCCTCGGTGGCGACGTCCAGCAGCCCCGCGGGTGCTTCGACCTCCTGGAACCCGACGGGGTGCCGGTACTGAGTGACCACGGCCACGCGGGAGTCGCCGTCGACGGCGATGATCGCGACCGCACCGGGATGCTCGAGGTACTCGCGCACCATCGTGTGCCCGTCCGGCGTCGTCACCTCGTCGGTGACGAACCGCATCAGACGTCCACGTACCTCGTCCACGCGCCGGGTCGGCCACGCAAGACGTACGTCGTGGAGCTCGTCTGGCCGGAGTTCGGAGCCCGGAAGGCTCACTCCTCCGCCTCGGGCAGGCGGCCGGCGTTCTTGCGCCGCAAGGCGGCCTCCACCAGGCCCTTGAACAACGGGTGCGGCTTCGTGGGCCGCGACTTCAGCTCAGGGTGAGCCTGCGTCGCGACGAAGAACGGGTGCAACTCGGTCGGGAGCTCGATGAACTCGACGAGCTTGGCGTCCGGAGATGTACCCGAGATCACGAGGCCCGCCTTCTCGAGCTGACCCCGGTACGAGTTGTTGACCTCGTAGCGGTGGCGGTGACGCTCGGTGACCTGCCGCGTCCCGTACAGCCGACTCACGATCGAGCCGCGGGTGAGCTCGGCTGGGTACGAGCCGAGCCGCATCGTCCCGCCCATGTCGCCCTCACCGGACACGATCTTGACCTGCTCGGCCATCGTCGCGATGACCGGATGCGCGGTGTCGGGGTCGAACTCGGTCGAGGCAGCGCCTTCGAGCCCGGCAAGGTCGCGGGCCACTTCCATCACCATGCACTGGAGGCCCAGGCAGAGTCCGAGGATGGGGACCTGGTTCTCGCGTGCGTAGCGGATCGCGCCGATCTTGCCCTCGACGCCACGGATGCCGAAGCCGCCTGGCACCACGATGCCGTCCACACCGCCCAGGGCATGATCAGCGCCCTCTGGAGTCGCGCAGTCGTCGGACGGTACCCACTGGATGGCCACCTTCGCCCAGTTGGCGAACGCGCCGGCGCGCAGCGCCTCGAGGACCGACAGGTACGCGTCGGGCAGGTCGATGTACTTGCCGACCAGCGCGATCGTGACGTCTTCCTTGGGGTTGTGGACGCGCTCGAGGAGGTCGTCCCACGCCTTCCAGTGGACGTCACGGAAGGAGAGGTTGAGCCGCCGCACCACGTACGCGTCGAGGCCCTCGTTGTGCAGCACTTTCGGGATCTCGTAGATCGACGGTGCGTCGGGGCAGGAGATGACCGCGTCCTCGTCCACGTCGCACATGAGCGAGATCTTGCGCTTCACGCTGTCGGGTACGGGGCGGTCGCAGCGGCACACGAGCGCGTCGGGCTGGATGCCGAGCGCGCGCAGGGCCGCCACCGAGTGCTGCGTCGGCTTGGTCTTGAGCTCACCGGACGGACCGATGTACGGCACGAGCGAGACGTGCAGGAAGAAGACGTTCTCGCGGCCCACATCGCGGCGTACCTGCCGCGCGGCTTCGAGGAACGGCAGCGACTCGATGTCGCCCACAGTGCCGCCGATCTCGTGGATAACGACGTCGACGCCAGGCTTCGCCATGGCGAGCATCTCGTCCTTGATCTCGTTCGTGATGTGCGGGATCACCTGGACCGTGTCGCCGAGGTAGTCACCGCGGCGTTCCTTGGCGATCACCGACGAGTACACCTTGCCGGTCGTCACGTTCGCGTCAGCCGTGAGGTTCACGTCGAGGAACCGCTCGTAGTGGCCGATGTCGAGGTCGGTCTCGGCGCCGTCCTCGGTGACGAAGACCTCACCGTGCTGGAACGGGTTCATGGTGCCCGGATCGACGTTGAGGTACGGATCCAGCTTCTGCATGGTCACGTTGAGGCCGCGAGCCACGAGTAACGACCCGAGGCTTGACGCGGTAAGGCCCTTGCCCAAGGAGGACACGACGCCGCCGGTTACGAAGATGTGCTTGGTGTTCTCTGTCTTCCCCACGGGCCTCCAGCCTATATGTGGTTCGGTCCTCCATCGGTGGACGCCCATCCCTTGGCGCGCCGCGGGCACTGTGACACCAGTTCGGGACCCAGTGGTCCTCGATGGTGGACCCCGACTCGGCTTGGGGACCTCCGTCCGGGGGCGTTCACCTTGGTCGCCGAAGGCCTCGCTGCGCTGCCCGCGTCCTACGATGAGGAGGTGACCAACGCACCGTCCACAGGGGAGCCGGAGCCGCAGTGGCGGCAGCCCTCATTCCCTTCCGAGAACAAGCCGAAGGCCGCGGCGGTCGAGGGCACGGTCGCTTCCGGGTCGGTCATCGTGCCAGCAGGGACCACGCCCCCGCCCTCAGTGGTGGAGACAGCGATCAAGACGGTCGCGGGCGTGGTCTGGCCAGTCATGATCCTTCTGGCACTGATGGGGGCGATCAGCTGGTGGCCCGCGATACTGATCGCGATCGTGGGCAGTACGGTGCTCGGCAATGTCGGCGGCCACCTCAAGTCCCGCCGCAAGGCCCTGGGCAGCGGTCGGAGGATCCCGCGAGGCGGTAGGGACCGGCTGCGCTGATGCGTCGCACGGTCAGGGCGTCGTCACGGTGACCGGTACCCGACCGGTGAGCAGCAGCAGTCCGTACGACGTGTCCTGGCCGCTTCTTTTCTTCACCATCTGGTGGACCTCCTCGACGGACACACCCACGAAGCCCGCGGAAGTAGCCATCGCGGCGAGGTGATCGGGCTCGAAGCCGTGGTGGAAGACCTCCTCGGCCGGGTCCTCGTGGAAGGTGCCGTCCTCGGCGGCCAAGTCCGCGAAAGCGATGTAGCCGCCCGGTTCGAGGTGGCACAGGACAGACTCGAGGAATCCTTCGACATCCTTCACGTGGTGCAGCATCAGGAGGCTCACGGCCAGGTCGAACGGAGCACCAGGTGGGGTATCGGTCGTCACGTCGAGACAGACGGCGGACAGCTGGTCATCACCGCTCGCCGCGATCATCTGGGCGGCGACCTCTGTCATTCCCTGGCTGGTATCGGCGAGAAGGATCCTGCCGACCCGATCGGCGAGCATGCGGCTGAGCAGGCCCGTACCGCTCCCGACATCGATCGCCGACCAGGTGCGCTGCAGCGGGACCCGCGCGGCGATCGCGTCGGCGGTGACTCGCGCGCGTTCGGCGCGGCTCGGGTTGGCCTCCCAGGTCCCAGCCATCCCGTCGAAGCGGTTCATCGCGACGTTCGGTCCTTCGTGGCCCGCGCGAGAAGGTCGTCGGCATGCGCCCGCGAGGCTTCCGTGTCGTCATGGCCGCCCATCATCCGCGCCAGCTCGCGGAGCCGCTCGTCGCCGTCGACGGCCCGCAACCCGGAAGTCGTGACCGTGCCGTCGTCGCTCTTGAGGACGACGAAGTGGCGGTCGCCGTACGCAGCCACCTGCGCGAGGTGTGTCACGACGATGACCTGCGTGAGGCGCGCAAGGCGCGCCAACCGGCTGCCGACCTCGAGCGCCACCGCGCCACCGATGCCGGCGTCGACCTCGTCGAACACGAACGTCTCCCCGCCTCCCGCGTCAGCGAGTACGACCTCGAGCGCCAGCCGTACCCTCGAAAGCTCGCCTCCTGAGGCCACCTTCGCCAGCGGCCCGGGCTGCGCCCCGGGGTTGGCCGAGAAGAGCAGGCTGACGGCATCCGCGCCGTACGGACCGGGCTCGGGCAGCGGCGTCACCGCGAACTCGAGCCGTGAGTGCGGCAGAGCGAGCGCGACCAGCTCATGCCGCACTGCGGCGGACAGCTCCGACGCCGCCGCGACCCGCATCGTGGTGATGCGCTCCGCGGACGCGGTGACCCGCTTCGTGAGGTTCGCCACCTCGGCCGTCAGAGCCTCGATGCGGTCGTCGCTCGCCTGCAGCTCGGTCAGCCGGTCCGCGCTGGAGATGGCCCAGTCGAGCACCTCGGCGACCGTCTCGCCGTACTTGCGGGTCAGTCCCTGAAGCTGTGACCGGCGAGAGGCGACCCATTCGAGGCGTACGGGGTCGGCGTCGAGGTCCGCGAGGTACGACGCTGTCGTCGCCGCCAGATCCCCCACCAGTGCCGTCACCTCACGCGCCTGCGACGCGAGCTCGGCGGCCTGGGAGTCGGCGTCTGCAGCGGACTCGAGCGCCTTGCGCGCCTCGGCCACGAGGCTGAGAGCACTAGGCACGTCGCCGCCAGAGTCCTCGTCGCCGGAGAGGGCGACCGCCGCGTGGTGAGCGAAGAGCCGCAGGTCGTCGACCGCCTGCAACCGCCCCGCCTCGGCCGCGAGCGCCACGTCCTCGTCGGGCTCCGGCGCCACTGCGGCGATCTCCTGAAGACCGAACGCGAGGAGGTCCTGCTCCCGCGCACGCTCCCGCGCCTGCTCCTTGAGACGCACCAGCTCGGTTCTCGCCAGCTGTCGAGCGGCGTAGTCGGCGCGGTATGCGGCGAGCTCGGCAGCCAGCTCCGGACCAGCCGACCGGTCGAGTACCTCGCGCTGCCGTTCGGGCGCCGCCAGCCGTTGCTGCTCCGCTTGCCCATGGATGGTCACGAGCCGAGCACCGATATCCGCACCTACGGCTGCCGGCACCGACGCGCCGCCGAGCAGTGAACGCGAACGGCCGTTGGCCGCCACCTGGCGTACGACCAGCAGCTCTCTGTCGTCCAGCACTCCCCCGGCCTCGTCGACACTGAGGGCGACGGCATCGGGAACGTCCACGAAGCGGGCCTCGACGACAGCCCGATCAGCCCCTTGGCGTACCACCCTGGCCTCGGCCCGCGCGCCCGCGACGAGGCCCAGCCCGGACACCACCAAGGTCTTGCCGGCACCGGTCTCGCCAGTGACCACCGTCAGCCCCGGACCAGGCTCGAGCACGGCGTCGCCAATGACGCCGAGCCCGACGATCCGCAGTTCGACGAGCATCAGCCCGGGCCGTGCTCGTAGCCGGAACGGAAGCCCTCGACGCTCAGGCCGAACTTCTTGACGAGGCGGTTGGTGAAGGGCTGCACGGAGAGCCGGGCCACCTGAAGGTGGTTGTCGTGACGACGGACCGTGACGCGGGACCCCAAGGGCGCGTCCACCGTGCGGCGCCCGTCGCACCAGAGAACTGCGTCGCCGCCCAGGAGATCGACGACGACCTCGCTCTCGGGACCAAGCACCAGCGGTCGCGCGAAGAGCGCGTGGGCGCTGAGCGGCACCATGAGGAACGCCTCAAGCTCGGGCCACATCACGGGCCCGCCCGCAGAGAACGCGTACGCGGTCGAGCCGGTCGGAGTGGACACCAGTAGCCCGTCGCACCCCCACCGGGACACGGGCAGCCCGTCGACCTGGGCGAGGACCTCGATCATCTTGCGTCGCGAGAGCTTCTCGATCGACACCTCGTTCACGGCGAACGACCGCCAGATCACTTCTGCCTCGGGATCAGGCTGAAGCTCGACCGAGATCGTGAGGCGGTTCTCGATGACATAGTCGCGCCGGATCACCTGGTCGACGATCCGCGGCAGGTCACTGACCTCGAGCTCGGCGAGGAAGCCAACGTGCCCGAGGTTCACTCCGAGCACCGGAACCCTCTTGCCGAGCGCCCATTCCGCGGCCTTGAGGATCGTGCCGTCACCGCCGAACACCACGACGATCTCGAGCCCGTCCGTACCGTTCGTGTCGATCACCTGGGTGTCGGGCGAGCACTCATGGAGGGCTTCAGCCACATCGGGTTCGGCCGCGACCAGGAGGCCGTGGGCGGTGACCGAGTGTACGAAGTCGCACGCGGCGGAGACCGCCTCAGGGCGGCCGAGGTGCGTCTGGACAGCCACCACCCGCTGCGTACCGGAGGGGGAGGTCATGCGCACACCCTAGTGTCCGGATCGACGCAGACGAAGGAAGTACTCGACGTTTCCGGCGGGGCCAGGAAGCTGGGACGTACCGCGCCAGTCCTCGGACCAGCCGAGTCCCTCGGCGGCCTTCGCGACTCCGTCGACAGCGGCGATCCGGTCGCGCTCGTCGCGGACAACACCGCCCGCACCGAGTCGTTCACGCCCCACCTCGAACTGCGGCTTCACCATGAGCAGCGCCACACCGTCGGGACGGAGCACCCCCAGCATCGGCACGAGCAGGAGACGCAACGAGATGAACGACACGTCGGCGACCAGCACGTCCACCGGCTCGCTTTCGACGTGTTCGAGCGTCAGATCGCGCAGGTTCGTGCCCTCGTGGACGACGACGCGCGGGTCCGCGCGCAACGCCGCGACGAGCTGGTCATGCCCCACGTCGACGGCGTAGACCCTCTCGGCGCCGGCCTCCAGCAGCACTTGGGTGAAACCACCTGTCGAGGCACCGGCGTCGAGCGCACGACCTGCCACGGCGGTCCCTGAGTCGGCCAGCGCACCCAGCAGCTTGTGGGCCGCGCGCCCGACGTATGCGTCGGTGGGCGCGTCGAGCTGCGCGACGTCCGCGACGGGAAGCGAGGGCTTGGAGGCGGTCACGCCGTCGACGGTGACCAGACCTGACCGGATCAGCTCGCTCGCGTGTTGCCGCGACCGGGCGAGACCACGACTGACGAGCGCCTGATCGAGGCGCACGTCACCGACGTCCAGGCTCGGGCAGCATCGGCACGGCAGGCCCTCCGGGCTTGGGCAGCGCGACCAGGGGGACACCTGTCAGGGCCCCCGAGACCGTCTCGTGCGCGCGCGTCAGGCGTTCGACGTGCTCGGTGCTCGGTACGTCGCTGAGATCGGCGACGTCGCGGCACGCGTCGTCGATGTCCTCGCGGCCCGTGACAGGCGGCTGCTCGCTCACGGCGCCATCGTAGTGTCCGCGTGGGCGGTCCTCCCGCCGTCCTCCCCCAGGCCCCGAGCCGCCAACGCGTCTCCCGTGGCATGGGCGTAGGCGACAGCGCGTACGACGACGGGTGCGACGTACGCGACGGGGTTGCGCCGGAGGCCGCGGGCGGTCATCGCCTCCCGCACGTCGTCGAACGCCCCGAGGAGGTGCGGCAGGCTGCGGAGCATCACCGCCACGGCCAGGGCGATGCGGTCAGGGTCGACGCGGATCAGTCTCAGGGGACGGCACGCGGTCGCGATGCCGTCGACCAGCTCCGGGATGGGCGTCGTGAGCGTGAGCAGTCGCGTCGCGTACAAGGCCAGCACGAGGTTCTCCACGATCACGACGCCGGCCACGACCTGGCCGGCGAGCGCTTGAACAGCGACGATCAAGGCACACACCACGACCATGCCGGTGCCGAGCCCGACGGCGCGACGGACGCCGACCTTCGCCCAGATCAGGATCGCGACGGCGACGAGGACGGCCCCCAGGGAGAACCACCAGCGCCCGACGGCGATGGCAGGGATGGTGAGGACCAGGAGGAGTACGTACTTCCAGCCGACCGAGACTGCCTCGAGCTGACTGCCGGACGGCCGGTACGTGCCGAACAGCTCGTCCGCGGCCCTCATCGGCCCACCAGCTCGACGTAGGCGCCGATCGCCACGTCCGGCGGGCCGTCGGCGACGATCCGGCCGCCATCGACGACGAGCACGCGTTCCGCGTCCTGCGCCAGCTCCAGATCGTGGGTCGCGACGATGAGCTGCTGGTCGAGTCGAGCGAGCTCGTCACGGATCCGGTTGCGGTTACGCAGGTCGAGGAGGGTGGTGGGCTCGTCCGCGACGATGACGGCCGGCTCGACAGCGAGGACGCTCACCAGGGCGACGAGCTGACGTTCGCCCCCCGACAGGTCATAGACGCTCGAGTGCTGCACGTGCGCCAGCCCGTACGCGTCCAGGAGCTGAGCCGCCCTGTCGCGTCGCTCCGCGCGCGGCAACGTACGACGCAGGCTCAGCGCGACGTCCTCGATCGGCGTCGGCATGACGAGCTGTGCGAGCGGATCGGTGAACACGAAGCCGACCCGTCGGCGCACGTCGCCGCCGTGGGTGGCCGTGTCGAGACCGTCGACCCGTACGTGGCCACGGCTCGGCAGGATGAGCCCGTTCAGCAGGCGAAGGAGCGTCGACTTGCCTGACCCGTTCGCCCCGACGACGGCGATCCGCTTCTCGGTGAGCGTCAGATTGACGTCGGAGAGCAGCGCCCGAGCCTCACTGTCTAGGCCGGTGGCGGGCACCGTGACGGTGACGTCGCGAAGCTCGATCACTGCGACGTGGCCGGCACGCTCCGCGATCGGGAGGCGAGCAGCACAGGGAAGGCCTTGTGGACGACCACCGCGACAGTGGCGGCGATGGCGACCTTGGCGAGGTCACCCGGCAGGAAGACCAGATCCACGCCGAAGGCCTTCGCAAGGGACAGCTTGGCGTTGACCATCAGGCCGAGGATGCCCAGGGGATGTACGACGAGGATGCCGCCCCCGATCGCGCTCAGCGCGAGCGTGAGGGGCCGCCACACGTGGGCGTTGCGCGTCCAGGCAGCGAGGGCACCCGTGACGAGCGCCCCCAACGGGAACGCGAGCAGGTACCCGGCTGACGGCTTGACGAGGTTCGCAAGACCCGCTCCCCCTTGAGCGAACACCGGCAGACCGGCGAGGCCGACGACGACGTACAGCAGCACGGCGAGGAAGCCTCGCAGCGGACCGAGCACGAGGCCCGCCAGCATGACGCCCAGCGTCTGCAGCGTGATGGGGACGCCGATGCCGACGGGGATCGCCGGCACAAGCGTGCATGCGGCGACGAGCGCGGCGAATACGGCGATGAGCGCGAGGTCGGTGGTCGCGTTGCGAGTCCTCATGAAGTCTCCTGGTCGGTGGAAGAACGGGAGAAGCCTATGTCGAGCGGGCGGGCTCGCTCGCCCGTCCCACCGGTACGGTCAGCCGCGCGCCATCCGGCCTGGGCCGCGCGCCACAGCCGGTCAAGGGGGCCGTCGCCGCTTCCCACCGCCGGCTGGAGCAGCCCCGAGATGTCGGCCGCCACGTACGTGGGGCGCTGCAGGGGTGTCGCCGCCAGCAAGTCGCTCTCCCCGTGCGACCCGGACAGGACGAACAGCGAGTCGATGCCGATGACGTGCGCGCCCTCGATGTCGGTGTCGAGCCGGTCCCCGACGAAGATCGGATGCTCGGCCCCGAGGCGGCGCAGCGTCTCGTCGAGCAGCGGACGACGTGGCTTGCCGGCCAGGATCGGTTCCTGCTCGGGCATCGCCACCCGCATCGCGTCGAGGATGGCGCCGAGACCGATGGCCTGGCCCTCGACCTGCGGACGCGTCCGGTCGGGGTTGCATCCGTACCAGACCGCACCCGCCTGTACGGCGAAGCAGGCATCGTTGAGGTCCGCCCACGTGAGCTGCGGGGCGTACCCGACCACGACAGCGGCCGGCCGATCCGCTGAGGACGCCACTGGCGTCAGTCCGACCGCGCGGATCTCAGCCTCCAACGCAGGTGTGCCCGCCACGAGCACGGGCGCGCCCTCCGGCAGAGCAGCAGCCATCAGTCGCGCGACTGCTTGGGCGCTCGTCACGACGTCGTCGGGCGTCGCGTCGATCCCGAGCTCCTGGAGGTGCGCCGCGACAGCCTGGGGCGAGCGCGCAGCGTTGTTCGTGACGAAGCCGAGCTTGACGCCACGCTCGCGCAGAGCGGTGATCGCCTCGGCCACTCCTGGTACGGCATGGGCGCCGAGGTAGATCACCCCATCGAGATCGAACAGTGCGGCGTCGTACGAGTCGATCAGGGCCGTCACGACTCGGTCTCCTCCGGCCCCCCGGTCGAGAGGTCATCCGGCTCGTCTGGCGCGTCGGTCTCGCTCAGCACGTCGGCGACGTCCTCATCGACCGAAGGCGGCTCGGGATCTTCCGACTCGCCCTCCGGAATCGACTCAACGGCGTCCTCGTCGTCGTCACTCGGGACCGCCTCGGCGTCGTCCTCGTCGTCGTCCTCGAAGTCGGTGATGAGCACCATGCCGTTCAGCTCGTCCAGACGCTCGAGCGCATCCGTACCCTCCGGGTCGATCCGCGCTGACGCCGTGAACCAGTCCTGGGCCGCGTCCAGGTCACCCTGCTCCAGGAGGAGAGCTGCGTACGCGTACCGCAGGCGAGCCTGCGCTGGCTTCGGGACGACTCCACGAGGCGACTCGATCTCGTTCGAAAGGAGACGCAGTGCTTCCGCCTGCTGTCCGGAATCGGCCCTCGCGCCGGCCTGGACGATCCGGAGCTCGACGAGCATGGCTGGGTCCTTGACGGACTGCTCCCCTTCTCGGACGAGCCGAAGAGCAGCTTCAGGGCGCCCGAGCGCCCGCTCGCAGTCAGCGAGTACAGCGAGGTAGTCGGGCGAACCCGTCATCCGTCGCAGTGCACGGAACTCAGTGAGCGCTACGTCGTAATGGCCGGCCGCGTACGCGGTCTCCGCGAGCGCCTCCCGTGCCAGCGAGAGACGAGCGGCACGCCGCTTGGCCGCCTCCGCGTGCGCGTACGCCCTCTCCGGGTCGACTTCGATCAGCTCTCCGGCGGCCACGAGGTGCGCGGCCACCGTGTTCGCCAGCTCCTTGGGCAGGCTCTTCAGCTCAGCCCGCACGCTTCGAGGTATGTCTTTCGAATTGATCTCTGGGGCCTCCGGCTCGTTGTCACGCGGACCGACGCCAGGTGGCAACGGCTCGCGCTGGCCGCGGTCCGGCCGAGGCATCGGCGGTCCCGACTGCTCAGAGGTACGTACGAACCGCTGAGCGCGCGGCGCCTCGTCGCGACGCATCGGCCGACCGCTGCCGCTTCCGGGCCCACGATCCGACCCCTCGGAACGACCGCGATAGCCCTCACGCGGTGGGCGGGAATCAGTCGAACGTGGTCCACGATCGGAACCCTCGGAACGACCGCGGAATCCCTCACGCGGCGGCCGAGAATCCGTCGGGCGTGACCCACGCACCAGTCCCTGAGGCCGCTCGCCGTAGCCCTCGCGAGGAGTACGGGAATCAGTGGCGCGCGGCCCTCGATCCGAGCTCCGCGGCCGGTCGCCGTACCCCTCTCGGGGCGGGCGGGAATCACTGGCACTTGGCCTACGATCCGAGCTCCGCGCACGATCGCCATAGCCCTCACGGGGCGGCCGGGAATCCGTCGAGCGCGGCCCACGATCCGATCCCTGGGGCCTGTCGCGGTAACCCTCACGGGGCGGCCGGGAATCCGTCGAGCGCGGCCCACGATCCGACCCCTGGGGCCTGTCGCGGTAACCCTCACGCGGCGGTCGGGACGACGATCCGCCTGCGCTCCTGTCCCCGTAGGGAGCCGAAGTGCGCCGCGCCCCACCACGGTCTCCACGCTCAGAACTCGAGTCTCGAGAGGATCGGTCCTGGCTGGGGCGGGCTGAGTCTCCGTACGGCCTGTTGCCGCGCTCTCCGGTACTTCCCCAGCTCGGACGGCCCGCGCTGGGCCGATCGTCTGTCGTTCGTGGTCGGTACGACCTCGGCGCCTGCCCGGATGCCTGCTCGCGACCCCCTCGGTCAGCGCCCGCTCCGGAGCGCCCGGCCGAGTCCCGGCCCTGCCCGTACGGGCGTGAGCCCGATCCCGATCCGGCTGCTGCTCCGCGTCCATAGGAGGGCGCGCCGCCGCCGCTCGAACCACCCTGCCCGGCATAACCGGACCCGCGCGAGCCCGAGCTTCCGCCGTCCCGGCGTCCTGTGCTTGCCGCGCCTCGGCCATCGCTCGCTCGGCCGGCACCTCCCCGATCCGCGCCACCCGACCGGGGCGCACCACCTGAAGATCCACCGCGTCCTGCCGAACCCCGACGATCGTCCCCGCCACGGGGGCCGTCCTTGCGTTCGCTGTCGCCCTGTCTGTTCACGTCGTCATCCTGCCCTAACCGATCCCTGACAACAACAAACACCCCTCGGGTGAGTGCATTTCTGCACACCCGAGGGGTGTTTGTATGTCCGGCGACGTCCTACTCTCCCACACAGTCCCCC
>JADGPB010000281.1 GCA_017882655.1 Propionibacteriales bacterium | reverse complement strand
CTGCCGGTGCTGACCCGTACGCCGGGCGCCCGCGTCGCGACCATGTCGAGCATGGTGGCGAACTTCGGCTCGATCGACTTCGACGACCTGAGCTGGGTCACCCGCCGCTACTCGGCGGGCCGCGCGTACGCCCAGTCCAAGCTCGCGGACCTGCTGATGGGAAGGCACCTGGCCGAGGTCGCCAAGGCCAAGGGCTGGGACCTGCTCAGCACGATCGCTCACCCCGGCTACACCCGTACGAACCTGCAGACGGCCGGCCGGAACCTCGGCCGTGACGCGAGCGAGCAGCTGCCGCCCGTACGTCGCACGATCCTGCCTTCCCAGGGCGTCGAGGTCGGCGCCGAGCCCCTGCTGTACGCGGCGACCTCACCGATGGCACAACAGGGCGCCTACTACGGCCCGAGCCGGCTCGGCGTCGTCGGCCCCACGCACCACGCGACGATCCCTCGGTCGGGACGCTCCCTGGAGCTCGCCGCACGGCTATGGGATGTCGCGGAGCAGCTCGAGTTCGGCATAGAGGACGCCGGACCCTTCTACCACGGCACCAAGGTCGAGCTGACTACGGGAGACACCCTCGATCCGGGCTTCGGTTCCAACTTCGGGGAGCAGAAGACCGCCAACTTCGTCTACATGACCGGGACCCTCGATGCGGCGATCTGGGGAGCGGAGCTGGCGCTGGGTGAGGGAGCCGGCCGGGTCTATCGCGTGGAAGCCACAGGCGCAAAGGAGAACGACCCCAACCTGACCGACATGCGCTTCCCGGGCAACGCGACCCGCTCGTACCGCACCCGCGAACCCCTACGCGTGGTCGGCGAGGTCACGGACTGGAAGGGACACGACCCCGAGGTGCTCCGGACCATGCGGGACAACGTCGAGAAGATGAAGCAGCAGGGCGTCGAGGCGATCACCGACTGAGCTGGTGCCCTGGTCGGTGCATCAAGTGGCAGAGGCTGAGCTCCAGCCCGTCGCGTGAAGGATCCCGACACCGTCGAGTACGAGATCGAGGGCGAACTCGAACTCCGACTGTTCGTCGCACCCCGGTCCAGCGCCGGAGCCCGGCTCGTCGCGTAGCGCGGCTCGGGCGATCTCGGCGAGATGGGGGTGCTGCCGTGGAAGAGCCGCCCGTTGGGTGTTGAACGACTGGGTGTCCGACCTGGGTGTCGCCGCGAACAGATCCTGGCTGAAGCCCCACATGCGGTTTCCCAGTGCGTGCATGACGTGGTGGGTCAGGTCGACAGACAGGCCACCGGCGAGGAACAGCCCGGTCAGTGAGTCCAGGTAGTCGAGCATGGCGGGGGTCATCGCCGACCGAGACTCGAGAACGGCTCGCGACCATGCGTGGCGCCGCAGGGCGGCGCGGGCAGCGAGGATCCGCTGCCGGACGTCATGCTTCCACTCACCAGTCGTGGGATCGCTGACGATCTCACCGACGACGGCCTCGATCATGCCGTCGAGCAGATCGTCCTTGTTCGTCACGTGCTTGTAGAGAGCCATCGGCACCACCCCAAGCTCTTGGGCCAGGCTTCTCATGCTCAAGGACTCGATGCCGTTGGAGTCCGCGCACTCGATGGCAGCGCTCAGGACCCGATCTCGGCTGAGCGTCTCCCGGCGAACTGGCGAGTCTTCGTTGCTCGGACTTCCCAAGGCGTCCTCCGGCTGAACTTCGAGCCCGATGTGGTGCGGGCCTTGACAGGTGTACACAGTACACCTAGTGTCTGGAAGTGAAGGTGTACGTCGTACACCTCGGGTCTCCGCCCCACTCGCGGACTAGGAGTTGACGTGTCATTCGGAACCACTGGCCGCTTCGCCCCCCTCACGCTGGCCAGAATCACCGGGGGGCTGTACGTGCTCTACATTCTGGTGTCCGTGCTAGCTGACGCGGTCAGTCACATCGGTCTGGGCGACGCCCAGCAGATCTACGTGTCGATCACCACGCATCCATGGTTGTTCCGCCTCGGACTCTTGATCGCGTTCGTATCAGCGTTCCTCTTCCTCATGACCGCATGGGGGCTCTACGTCCTGCTGCAGACAGTGAACCGGGATCTGGCGCTGCTCTTCCTGCTCCTCAACGCTGTCGGGGTCGCCATCCAGTGCGCGAGTCTGCTCCAGTTGATCTCCGCCATCCAGGCTCCCGAGGTCGCAGCGACGGCGCAACTCGCTGCGAGCGTGTACCGGAGTGGCTTTGCTGCAGCTCAGCTGTTCTACGGCACGTGGTTGTTCCCGCTCGGCTATCTCGTCATCAAGTCCAAGTTCTTACCGCGCCTCCTGGGAATCCTGCTCATCCTCGACGGGTTCGCCGAGATGATCTGGTTCACCCAGGCGCTGCTGCTTCCTGCCTACCCGGCGATCAAGGTCCCCGGGCTTGTCGTCAGTCTGCTCGCCGAGGTCGGCCTGGCTTTGTGGCTCCTCATCAAGGGCGTCAGCTCTCCGGCGCCCGCCTCAGTCGTACGGCCGGTCCCACAAGGGGTGCCATCCTCGACTGAGGCTTCGGCCATGACGACCCTGGCTCAGCGATGACCAGCCACAGCGGCACCTGGAGAACGACCGTCACGTTGGCGATCGGAGGAGGGTTGGCATTCTGGTCGGCCAACTTCGCGATATCGCTCACCCCCATTGCGGCGGAGTACAGGGCGGCGCTCTCGATCGCGTATCTCCCGATGCTCGGTGAAGCCCTGGCCGGGGGGCTGATCATCGGACTTGTCACTGGTCATTCCCTGATTCGCCTCCACCACGTCTTCCCGGACAAGAGCCCGGTGCTCATGTCCGTCCTGCTGAGCGTTGCTGGCTTGACCACGGTGACGCTGCTCATCGCAGTGCCCTCGACGTTCTTGCTGCCAACCGAAGATCCTCTTCGCTACTTCCTCATCGCCGGGCTGTTCAACGCGATCCGCATCCTGGCGCTGGGTGTAGCCATGGGCTATCTCTACCGGAAGCTCGTCACTACCGACAGCCGAGAGCGGCTCCAGAACGGGACGCACGCCTAGTAGCGGATCTCGGCCGCATCAAAGAACTCCCGCTCCTGCTTCACGCGCACGATCATGCCAGGACCGTCTTACGGCTGGATATGCTGCCGCCACTCGACAGCAGGGAGCGCGTGATGATGGAAGCCGGGCCACGAATGCGCGTCGCACTCGCCCAGATCCTCAGCAGCCACGACGTCGAGGCCAACCTGGCCAAGGTCACCAGCGTCGCGCGCGACGCGGCTGCGGCAGGCGCTCGGCTGGTCGTGTTCCCTGAGGCGACCATGTACGCCTTCGGTGCTCCTCTGGCAGCCATCGCCGAACCACTCGACGGCCCCTTCGGCTCCTCCGTACAGCGCCTGGCCCGCGACCTCGGCGTCACGATCGTGCTGGGCATGTTCACGCCCGCCGCCGATGGGCGGGTGCTGAACACACTCCTCGCGGCCGGGCCGGAGGAGGTTTCCAGCTACGACAAGATCCACCTGTTCGACGCGTACGGGTTCAAGGAGTCGCAGACCGTAGCGCCAGGTGCTGAGCGGCGAATCATCACCGTCGACGCAGTGTCGGTCGCGCTGGCCACCTGCTACGACGTGCGCTTCCCCGCGCTGTTCATCGAGAACGCCGCGGCAGGTGCTCAGGTCTTTGTGGTGCCTGCCTCCTGGGGTGCAGGTCCCGGCAAGGTCGAGCAATGGGAGCTGCTCGTACGGGCGCGGGCGCTCGACAGCACCAGCTTCGTCCTCGCGTGCGGACAGGCAGATCCGGCCACACAGGGACGGTCTCTGGGGTCCGCGCCCAGCGGCGTCGGACACAGCATGGTCGTGTCCCCGTACGGGGAGGTGCTGGGCAGCCTGGCCGGTGCGGAGGACATGTTGATCCTCGACATCGACCTCGACCAGGTGAGCAAGGCACGGGAAGCGATCCCGGTCCTGCGCAACCGCCGCCCCTTCGGCTAGCGACTGAGCGTGGTGCGCGGACGTTAAGGGGAGTTTACGAGGCCGACAAGACGCAGGGTCAGGACCCCGGTTCGGGTCCGGGGCGGGCCCAATTCGTGGCAAAGTGCCAGACTGTACCCACGTCCTGCAAAGTTCAACAAGAGACAGAAGGCTGCGGCTATGGCCGATCAAGCAACCCCCGCCGAAATCAAGCACCCGCTCCTCGAAGGCGCGAACCAACTCATGATTGAGAAGGTTCCGAGCTACGGGAACAAGTTCCTGTACTCACTCGGATTCCTCACCATGATCGCGTTCGTGATGCTCCTGGTGTCGGGCGTGCTGATGACCCTCTTCGGCCCGAACTGGTGGCTGACGACTCGCCTGGGCGGCTACATGCGCAGCGTCCACCTGTGGTCGACGCAGGCGATGGTGCTGTTCGTGATCC
>JADGPB010000280.1 GCA_017882655.1 Propionibacteriales bacterium | reverse complement strand
CAGCCGGACTGACATGGGCAGAGGTCGGCAGGCTCCGCGCCATGGAGCGCTATCTCAAGCAGGGCGGCATGACCTACTCGTTCGCGTACATCGCGAACGCGCTCCTCGCGCTCCCGAAGCTGTCCGCGCAGCTCGTCGCGGCGTTCCGGACGGCTCACGACCCGGAGCAGCCGGGTAGTGCGGCGGAGCATCGGGACGCGGCCGAGGAGCTCCTCGTCGCCATCGAGTCGGAGCTCGACCAGGTGTCGAACCTCGACCACGACCGGATCATCCGGGCCTTCGTTGCGTTCCAGCGGGCGACCGTACGGACCAACGCGTTCGCGGACCTCGGCGACGGGGCACTCGCGATCAAGCTGCTTCCCCGGATGCTCCCGATGCTGCCGGAGCCCCGTCCCGCGTACGAGATCTGGGTGTACTCGCCGCGCGTCGAAGGCGTACACCTCCGGTTCGGCCGCGTCGCACGCGGCGGGCTGCGCTGGTCGGATCGGGCTGAGGACTTCCGCACCGAGGTGCTGGGCCTCGTCAAGGCCCAGATGGTGAAGAACACCGTGATCGTGCCGGTCGGAGCGAAGGGCGGCTTCGTCGCGCGCCGGCTGCCCGACCCCGCACTCGACCGTGCAGCGTGGATGGCCGAGGGACAGCACGCGTACAGGATGTTCGTCACGTCCCTGCTGTCGGTGACGGACACGATCGTTGCCGGCAAGGTTGTCGGACCCGAGCGGGTGGTACGTCACGACGATGACGATCCGTACCTGGTGGTCGCCGCCGACAAGGGCACGGCGACGTTCTCGGACCTCGCCAACGAGATCTCTCTGGCCCGTGGCTTCTGGCTGGGCGACGCGTTCGCGTCCGGCGGGACCAACGGCTACGACCACAAGGCGATGGGCATCACGGCCCGTGGCGCCTGGGAGTCGGTGAAACGCCACTTCCAGGACGTGGGGATCGACCCCCAGAACGACGACGTGACCTGCGTCGGCATCGGCGACATGTCGGGGGACGTGTTCGGCAACGGCATGCTCTTGAGCCACCACATCAAGCTCGTCGCCGCTTTCGACCATCGCCACGTGTTCATCGACCCAGATCCCGATCCGGCGGCGAGCTTCGCCGAACGGGAGCGGCTGTTCGCGCTTCCGCGATCGTCGTGGGCCGACTACGCCGCCGCCGCGATCTCGCCGGGGGGTGGCGTCTACGCGCGGACGGTGAAGGCGATCTCTGTCACGGCGCAGGCGCGTACGGCGTTGGGGTTGCCCGAAGGCGTGAGGTCGCTGTCGCCCGCCGAGTACATCCACGCGATCCTGCAGGCGCCGGTCGACCTGTTGTGGAACGGCGGCATCGGGACGTACGTGAAGGCGACCAACGAGACCCATGCCCAGGCGGGGGACCGCGCCAACGACGGGGTACGCGTCGACGCCACGCAGGTCCGCGCTCGGTGCGCCGGAGAGGGCGGGAACCTCGGGTGGACCCAGGCGGCGCGCATCGAGTACTCGCGGGCCGGGGGCCGGATCAACACCGACTTCATCGACAACTCGGCCGGCGTCGACACCAGCGACCATGAGGTCAACATCAAGATCCTGCTCACGGATGCCGAGACTCATGGCCGTCTGACCGAGGCCCAGCGCAACGAGCTGCTGCCCGAGATGACCGACGGCGTCGCGGCGCTCGTCCTCGCGCACAACGTCGACCAGAACCAGGCGCTCGCGATGGCCCGCTACCAGGCCGCCCGGTTCACGGCGATCCACGAGGACTGGATGCGGGTGCTGTCGGACGACGGCTACCTCGACCGGCACCTCGAGACAATGCCGTCGACAACGGAGATGACGCGACGGATCGCGGCGGGCGACGGGCTGTGCAGCCCTGAGCTCGCGACCCTGTTCGCATGGACGAAGATCCGGCTCGCCGACATCATCGTCGCGAGCGACCTGCCCGACGATCCGTACCTCGCGGATCGGCTCATCCAGTACTTCCCCAAGCCACTTCGGGAACGCTTCGGCGACCTCATGGTTGACCATCGGTTGCGGCGGGAGATCATCACGACGGTCGCGGTGAACCGCTTCGTCAACAGCCAGGGCATCTCCTCGTACCACCGGCTGTCCTCGGACACCGGCGCCAGCGCGGCGGACATCATCCGCGCCCAGCTCGCGTCGCGGTCTATCTTCCGCGTCGGCGCGCTGGAGGTGGGGCTGCGCCGTGAGTCGCTCGACGCCGAGACGTACGTGGAGCTGATGGTCGCGATGCGGCACCTCGTCGAGCGCGGGACCCGTTGGGTGCTGCAGACGCTCGGTACGCCGATAAACGTTGCGAAGGCCGTCGAGACGTTCGCCGGCCCGAGCCGGGAGGTGCTCGACAACCTCGAGCACGTCGCGACCCCCTCGGTCGTCGAGTCCTGGACCTGGCGTCGCGACGGGCTGGTGGAGCAGGGTCTGTCGCCGGATCTTGCGCGGCTTCTGGCGGCGGAGCCCGTCGCTCACCTCGCGCCGGCGATCGTGTTGATCGCGTCACGTGCCTCACACGACCTCCTCGACACGGCGAGACGCTTCTTCGAGATCCGCGATCGCCTCGAGCTGGGGCGGTTCTTCGACGCTGCCGAGGCCTTGCCGCGTACGGATCGGTGGTCACTCATGGCGCAGGCCGCGATCGTGGACGAGCTGCTTGGAGTACAGGCCGCGCTCGGTGCCGCGGCCGTGACGGGCGCCTTCGACGGTACGCGGCCGGACCTCGAGCGCATCGCGCCGTTGCTCGCGGACCTGGCGCTCGAGGGGTCCGATCTCGGTCGGCTGTCGGTGGCGGTGAGGCTGTTGCGGTCCTTGGTGAAGGGGTGATGTCGGCGACCGGCCGGTGGCTTGGTTGAATACGGTCATGCGCATCGACCTGCACGTCCACTCGAATGTCTCCGACGGCACTGAAAGCCCCACTCGGCTGGTGTTCGCCGCCCAGGAGGCGGGCCTGGACGTTATCGGGCTGTGCGACCACGACACGTTCGACGGGCTCGCCGAGGCGCGCGAGGCTGGTCGCCGGATCGGGCTCGCCGTTCTGCCCGGCGTGGAGATGTCCACGAGGTACAAGGAGCGTCCCGTCCACCTGCTCGGCTACGGCTGCGATCCCTGGAATCGGCCGTTGCGGCTTGAGCTGACCAAGCTCCGCGCGAGCCGTGTCAACCGGCTCCAGGGGTTCCTCGACAAGCTGGCGGAGCTGGGGATGCCGGTCACCGCGGAGGACGTCGCGGAGTCCAAGGGTCTGTCGCCGTCGCTCGGCCGGCCGCACATCGCCGATGCCCTGGTCGCGAAGGGGTACGTGGCGAACCGCGACGAGGCGTTCGCCAAGTACCTGGGGGACGGCAAGCCCGCCTACGTGGAGCGGTACTCCACGCCGATCGAAGAGGCCATCCGCCTCATCCGCGGCGCGAAGGGGTTGGCGGTGATCGCGCATCCGTGGGGACCGGGCGCCAAGGACGTGCTCACGGGCGATGCGCTCGTCGAGCTGGCCAAGGCCGGGCTGGAGGGCATCGAGGTCGACCACACCGACCACGACCCGCGCAGCCGTGAGATGCTGACCCAGCTCGGAGCGCGTACTGGCCTGATCCGTACAGGCTCCAGCGACTACCACGGCATCGGGAAGTCTCACAACCCTCTCGGGATCAACACGACGCGCCCCACTGCGTACCAGGAGATCGTCAACCGGATCGCCGCCCGCGGAGGCTTCGGCCCCAACTGAGGCGGCTCTGTTAGCATCCTGGCCGTCTCCGGGGGAAGGAACCCACATGACCGAGCCCACCTCGGATGCCGGCGAGGAGCTGGCGCAGAGCACGTCCGACGCTTCGTTGACGCGTTCGTTCCTACGCAGCAATCAGATCCGTGAGCAGATCGAGAAGGACCCTTCGGGCTTCCGCGTCATGACGGGCGACCGTCCGACGGGCAACCTCCACATCGGGCACCTGCTCGGCTCGCTGCAGAACCGTCTTGAGGTGCAGCAGCTCGGCGTCGAGACGTTCATCCTCATCGCGGACTACCAGGTGATCACCGACCGTGACGGTGTCGGACCGATCCGCGAGCGCGTGTACTCGATGATGGCCGACTACCTGGCGCTCGGGCTCGACCCCGTGAAGACCACGATCTTCACCCATTCCTCGGTGCCCGCCCCCAACCAGCTCATGCTGCCCTTCCTGTCGCTGGTCACGGACGCGGAGCTGCGCCGCAACCCCACGGTCAAGGCGGAGCTCGACGACACGGGCGACCGGCCGATGTCGGGGCTGCTGCTCACCTACCCGGTCCACCAGGCGGCGGACATCCTGTTCTGCAAGGCCAACCTCGTACCCGTCGGCAAGGACCAGCTGCCGCACC
>JADGPB010000279.1 GCA_017882655.1 Propionibacteriales bacterium | reverse complement strand
TCGGCAAGCACATCAGCTTCGTCCTGGTCGGCGAACAGCTCGACGACGCCGCGGTCACGGAGCTGCTCGAGCCGTACCGAGGACACCGTTTCCGCGTGGAGGTCCTCCTCGCCGGCATGCCCCGACCGGAGCGGCACGGTCCTCGGCGGTCGTTGCCGACCCACCTTCCCCGCTGAGGCGCCTACGCCCCGTCGCCGTCCTCGGCGGCCGTCGGAAGCCAGACGGTGAACTCGGCGCCACCCTCGGGAGAGTGGCCGGCCTTGACCCAGCCGCCGTGGGCGTTGATGGTGTGGGCCACGATGGACAGCCCCAAGCCCGTACCAGGCGTGTTCCTCGACAGGTCCGAACGGTAGAAGCGGTCGAAGACGTGCGGCAGGTCCTCGTCGGCGATACCGGGGCCCTGATCCGACACGACGACGGTCTGGTCCTTCATCGTCACCGTGATGAGCCCCCCGTTCGGCGAGAACTTCACGGAGTTGTCGAGCAGGTTCGTGAACGCACGCTCGAGCGTGTCCGGGTTGCCGACGAGCTCGTGCTCGGCCAGCTCGACGTCGAACAACATGGTCGGGCCGCGGCGCTTGGCACGAGTGACCGCGTTCGCGACGACGTCCTGCAGGTCGATCGGCATGCGAGCCGCCTCGACGTGGTCCTCACGGGAGAGCTGCACGAGGTCGCCCACCAGCTGCGTGAACTCGCCGAGCTGTGCAGCCACGTCGCGCAGGATGTCGGATCTGGCCCCTTCGGGCAGCATCCCCGACCTCTCGTCGGCGATGAGCAGCTCGATGTTCGTACGCAGGGACGTCAGCGGTGTCCGCAGCTCGTGCCCTGCATCGCCGATCAGCCGGCTCTGACGTTCTCGGCTGGATGCGAGCGAACGCATCATCGAGTTGAAGGATCTCGACAGATCGGCCAGCTCGTTGTCACCTTCAGCCTCGATCTGTATCAGCTCGTCGGTCTCCGTGATCTTCGCCACGGCGAGCGCCAGCCGCCGGATGGGCTGCAGCGACGACCCCGCCACGAGCCACCCCGAGATGGCTGCCGCGATCACGCCCATGATCGCCACCGCGAGCAGGACGAGCGCCATCTGCCGCAGCGTCGTGAGCGTGGGTTCGAGGGACCGGCCCAGGACGAGTGCGTACCCGTCGCCCGAGGTCTGCCCGTCGATCTGCGGCTCGAGCGGCACGGCGACGATCCGGTAGAGCTCGCCCGTGCTCGCCACGCCTGTACGGGCGGAGGAGCCCTGCTGCGTCCGGGCGACAGCGATCTCCTGCGCCCCGATGTCGAACGTGACCGTCTCGCCTGGGAACTCCACCTGGTCCTTGTTGGACTTCACGAGCACGAGGACGACGTTGGCGGCCTTCAGCGCATCCGCGTTGAGACCCCCCATCGACTCGATGTCCTGCGACACCAATCCGGCCGTGATGTTGGCGACCGAGAGCAGCTCAGCGTCGAGCTGTGCGTACAGGGAGACCTGCGTCGTCGCGTACGCGCCGATGCCGGTGACCGCGACCGAGATCGCCACCGCGAGCGCGGTCAACCAGACGATGCGCCGCTGGAGCGTGTCCCGCGGGCGCCACGACAACCACCCCGGCCAGCGCACCTCGATGGGGAGGAAGCTGGGCAGGGTGCGTTTCGACCGCGTGTCCTGCGGTCGAAGGCGAAGCGTGATCGTACGCTCCGGGTCGGCGGCCGCTTGCGTGACCGACGGGACCTGCCGGTCCGTCACGGCGGCGTCTCACGCAGGACGTAGCCGATGCCTCGTACCGTGTGGATGAGGCGTGAGCCGCCGTCCTGCTCCGTCTTGCGTCGCAGGTAGCCGATGTAGACCTCGAGCGAGTTCGCCGTGGTCGGGAAGTCGAAGCCCCACACCTCGTTGAGCAGCCAGTTGCGCTCGAGCACCCGGCGCGGGTTCTCCATGAATGTCTGCAGCAGCGCGAACTCCGTACGGGTCAGCGAGATCCGTCGGCCGGCCCTCGTCACCTCACGGGTCTGCGGGTCGAGCGACATGTCCGCGAAGGTGAGGTGCTCGGCGTCGGCGATGGCGTCGCCATCGGCACCGGTGCGGGAGCGCCGGGTCAGCGCACGCAGCCGCGCGAGCAGCTCGTCCAACGCGAACGGCTTGGCCATGTAGTCGTCGCCGCCGGCATCCAGCCCGTCGACGCGGTCGTTGACGGCGTCGCGCGCCGTCAGTACGAGGATGGGCACGTCGTTGCCCGACTGGCGCAGCATCCTCGTCGTCTCGAGGCCGTCGAGGCGGGGCATCATGACGTCCATGATCACCGCGTCCGGCCGAGAGCTCGACAGTCTCGCCAGCGCCTCGAGCCCGTCGCCGGCAGTGATCACCTCGTAGCCGCTGTAGTGCAGCGACCGGCTCAACGAATCCCGGACCGCCTGGTCGTCGTCCACCACGAGGATCTGCATGTGCCTACTCTGCCATTGCCGGGCGGCCAGGTGGCGACGCGCCACGTGAACGTGGTCCAGAACACCCCCTGAACGCCACGTACGTACGAAGAACGCCCGCCCCGTACGTACGAGGCGGGCGTTCTGGTCGTACAGGTCAGGCGGCGACGACGTCCACGGTGATGTGGGCGGTGACGGCGTCGGTGAGCCTTATGCCGACGGTGTGGTTGCCGAGGGTCTTGATCGGCTTGGCGATCACGACCGAGCGCTTGTCGAGGGCCGGGCCACCGGCCTTCTTCACCGCGGCCACGACATCGGCCGGGGTGACGGCGCCGTACAGCTTGCCGTCCTCTCCACCCGTACGAGCGGAGAGTGAGACACCGAGGGTCTCGAGCTGATTGCGTACCTCCTGGGCGTGCTCGATGCCACGGATCTCGCGGGCGTCGCGCGCACGCTGGATGCCGAGGATCTGCTTCTCCGCGCCCTTGCTCCACGCGATCGCGTAGCCCTGGGGCAGGAGGAAGTTACGGCCGTAGCCGGGCTTGACGTCGACGATGTCGCCGGCAACGCCGACCTTGGTCACGGCGGCGGTCAGGATGAGCTTCATGTCGCAGTGCTCCCTTCTCAGCGGGCGGTCGACGCGTAGGGCAGCAGGGCCATCTCGCGTGCGTTCTTGACGGCGATCGCGATCTTGCGCTGATCCTGGACGGACAGACCGGTCACCCGGCGAGCACGGATCTTCCCGCGCTCCGAGATGAACTTGCGGAGGGTGGCGACGTCCTTGTAGTCGACGTGGCCGATCCGTACCGACTTCATCGGGACGATCTTCTTCTTGCTCACAGGCTTGCGCTGTGGTGAGGCCATTGTGGTGCTCTCCTTCATGAGCCCGGCATGAGCCGGAATGTGCCTTGCTCGCTCACGCGAGCGGGATGGTTTCCTGTATCAGAACGGAGGCTCGTCGGACTGCGCCGACGCCCACGGGTCGTTCTCGGGCTGACGCGGCGCCGCCTGGGAGCTCTGACCGCCCCAGCCGCCACCACCTTCGTTGCTCGAGGAGCGGTTGCCCGATCCTCCCGAACCCTGCCAGTTGCCGCCACCCTGACCGCCGGTGCTGGCGACCTTGGTGACCTTGGCGGTGGCGTTGCGGAGGGCGGGGCCGACTTCGTCGACCTCGACCTCGAACACCGTGCGCTTCTCGCCGGAGTTCGTCTCGTACGACCGCGACTTGAGCCGGCCGGTGACGATGACCTTCATGCCCTTCTGGAGGGACTCCGTGACGTTCTCCGCGTACTGGCGCCACACCTCGCAGTTGAGGAACATCGTGTCCCCGTCGCGCCACTCGCTCGTCTGACGATCGAACGTGCGAGGCGTCGTGGCCACGGTGAACTTCGCGACGGCGTGCCCCGACGGGGTGAACCGAAGCTCAGGATCGGCGGTCAGGTTGCCGATGAGCGTGATGGGTGTCTCTCCAGCCATGGAGGTCCTCCAGAACTCGTGGGTTGTTGTGCCTAGCCTGCCGCGCGCCGAGGCGACGCGGGAGGCTTATGCACAGGTCACTTCGCGTCGGGCCGGAAGACCTTGTTGCGGAGGATCTTGTCGTCGAGCGTGAGCCGACGGGCCAGCTCGTTGACGACGGCGGACTCGGCAGACAGCTGGACGAAGACGTAGACGCCCTCAGTCTTGTACGCGTTCTGTGAGTCGTTCTTGATGCGGTAGGCGAGACGACGCCGACCGGCAAGGTCGGTGTTGGCAACCGTGCCGCCACCATCGGTGATTACCTTCAGGTGGGTCTCGATGAGCGTGGGTACCTGGCGATCTTCGACATCAGGATCGACGATGATGGCCACTTCGTATGAACGCATGCGCGGACTCAACCTCCTCTGGTCTTCGCGGCCACGAGCGTGTCCCGTGGCAGGAGGGCGGATGCAGCGGCACAGT
>JADGPB010000278.1 GCA_017882655.1 Propionibacteriales bacterium | reverse complement strand
GCCGTCATCGGAACCGGACATCGGTGCCAGATGTACTTCGACGCGATCGGCGGTGACCACGCCGACGTCGCCACGCTCGTGGCTCTCGTCGACGTGAATCCCGGCCGCATCAAGGTGCACGCCGACCGCATGGCATCGGAGTACGGCTACGACCTGTCCTCCATCGTTACCGGCGGCCCCGACGAGCTTGAGGACATCCTCAAGCGGTCCGGCGCGGAACGGGCCATCATCACCACGCCCGACTACAAGCACGCCGAGATGATCGTGCGCTGCCTGGATGCTGGCGTCGACGTCGTCTGCGAGAAGCCGCTGACGATCAACGCCGACATGGCGCACGACATCGAGGCGGCGGTGAAACGTACGGGCCGCAGCGTTGTCGTGACGTTCAACTACCGGTACTCACCGCGCAACTCGGAGCTCAAGCGGGTCATCTCCTCCGGTGAGATCGGCGATGTTCTCTCGGTGACCTTCGAGTGGGTGCTCGACACTGCCCATGGCGCGGACTACTTCCGTCGGTGGCACCGGGAGAAGGACAAGTCGGGCGGCCTGCTGATCCACAAGTCGAGCCATCACTTCGACCTCGTCAACTGGTGGTTGGCCGACGCTCCGACGCGGGTCTTCGCGTCCGGTGGAACGCGGTTCTACGGCGCCGAGAACGCCGACAAGCGCGGTCTGCCGGCACGGCCGAAGCGCGGTACGCACGACGGCGAGCACAGTCCTTTCGAGCTCGACCTTCGCACCGACCCCCGACTCAAGGAGCTGTACCTCGACCAGGAGCAGTACGACGGCTACCTGCGCGACAAGGACGTCTTCGACACCGGCATCAGCGCCGAGGACAACTTGGCCGTCATCGCCGACTACCGCTCCGGCGCCACCCTGTCGTACGCCCTCAACGCCCACGCGCCGTGGGAGGGCTACCGAGTTGCGGTGAACGGTACGAAGGGGCGGGCGGAGCTCGAGGTGGTCGAGCGCGTCGCCGTACTCGTCGACAACGGCACCCCCATCGTCGACCCGTCGTTCGTCGCCGACCACAGCGAGGGCGGCGAGCGCGTACGTAGCGATCGGCTCCTCGTCCAGAAGCACTGGGAGGTCGCCAAGGAGGTCCCGATCCCCGAGGGCGAAGGCGGTCACGGCGGTGGCGACGAGCTGTTGCTCAGCGATGTGTTCGTCGGCCCCAGCGACGATCCGCTGGGTCGCCCGTCGGACTGGGTCGACGGCATGCGCGCCATCGCGATCGGCATCTGCGCCAACATCTCCATGGCCGAGGGACGTGCAGTGACGCCGGCGGAGCTCAAGCTGCCCCTAGATCGCTGACGACGTGCGTCCGGAGACGTACGAGGACTGGCCGGCGTTCGTACGGTCACGGCCGCTCGTCACCGGCGACGCCTGGACCACCCGGGTCGCGTCCCTGCTAGGGGTGCCACAGCCTCTTGCCGTACCGACGCCCCGGGTGGTGGACGTCTCCGAGGCCGGCGGCCTTCGCACCACTGAGCTCGCGTGGTCCGTCGGGTTCGGACCCGACCTGCACGCGTGGCTCGTGCATCCGACGGATGCCGACCCGGGTGAGTTGCCTGGGGTTCTGGCGTTGCACAGCCACGCGGGCATCAAGTCGATCGGCGCGAAGCGGCTGCTCGCTGTGCCCGAGGCCGCGGCGTACCAGGCGGCTTTCGAGGACGGCATCGCCTTCGCGAACAACGTGGCGGCGCGGGGCGTGGCCGTGCTCGCGCCCGACGCGTTCTCGTGGGGATCGCGACGGTTCGACCTCAGTGAGCCGTCGGGCCAGCTCGCCGATCTCGCGGGGTTGCTCGACGGTGCTGGGGTGTCGGGAGTCGACCTGTACGACGGGCTGGCCAAGCTTCACGAGCACCTCGTGGCGAAACGCGCCGGAGCGATGGGCACCTCGTACGCCGGCATGATCGCCCACGACGACCTCACCTCGCTCGCGGTGCTGCGATCGCTCGTGGCAGGGCCGATCGGCGTCACCGGTTTCTCCGGCGGTGGCGGCCGCGCGCTGACACTGTCCGCGTTGGAGCCCGTCGACAAGGTGGCGATCGTCGCGATGATGGCCACGTACGAGTCACTGATCCCCGACTACCTGGACGGCCACTCGTGGTTGCTGCACACCCCAGGGGTGGGCCGCGTACTCGGCCTGCCGGAGCTCGCGGCGGGGCGTCGTACGCATGCGCTCCAGGTGGCGTACTGCGAACAGGACACCCTGTTCTCCCTGGCGGGCATGGAGGCCGCCGACGAAGCCCTCACGCGTCTCTTCAGCGGCGCCACCGGCTCGTACCGCGGCATCTTCGTTCCCACACCCCATCAGGTCACGCGGGAGATCCACGATCTCGTGGCCGACTTCCTCACGGCCTGAGGCTCCCAGGAGAGACCTCCCCGCGTCCAGGAGAGACTTCCCCGCGATGCTCAGCGCGGGGGTGGGGTCCAGGTGTACGTGGCGGACGGGGTTGCCCAGGGGGCTCCTGCCTCGGCGTAGCCCTTGCCCTCTGCCAGACAGCGGAGCTGCCAGGTGTCGATGTCTTCGACCACCGGGTAGCGGAAGTCGCCCTCGCCTCGCCAGTCGATGAACTTCTCATCGATCGCCGTGGGGTCCGGGGCCGTCTGCGTGGCCTCGAGCAGCGCCATGAACCCGACGGTGTCGGAGAGCGGCACGAGGAGCGCTGCACCCGTCTCGCGATGGTCGACGAGGTTCTCGAGGAGGTCTTTGCGTTCCGTGTGCTCCATGAACCAGTCGGGGCCGATCTGCGCCGAGATGTCGTCGGTGGTGTACGTGAGGGTGATGCGCCCCTTCGTACCGACCAAGGTGACCGTGGGCTCCTCCTGGACCGGCCCGCACAGCGTGAGGCTCACGTCGATCGGAACCCCATCTGTGCGGCGGATCTTCACCCAGCTCGTGTCGTCGGCCTCGATGTCGTGCGCGTGGTACAGCTCGGTCTCGATGGACGCGATCTGGCTGATGTCTGTCAGCCCGACAAGGGCGAACGCGGTCGCGAAGGAGTGCGCCAGCGGGTTCGTACAGACCCCGTCCGCAACCCGCTTGCCGTTCATCACGCGCTTGCCCGCCCACGCGGCGCGGCCGTAGTACGCGTTGTCGCGCAGCCACATGCCCCAGATCTGTACGTTCGTCAGCTCGCCGATGCTTTTGGCCAGCTCGCGGACCCGCCGCAGGGCATCGGACCCCAGCGCTTGGAACCCGATCTGTACGGAATGGCCGCTCGCCTTCTCCGCCTCCTGCAGCAGCCAGAAGTCGTCGAGCGACGCGACGGGCGGCTTCTCGAGCATCACGTCAGCACCTGCCGAAAGCGCCTCGCACGCCAGCGCATAGTGCGTACCGATCGGCGTCGCGATGTTCACGATGTCGACCTCGTGGTTCGCGAGCAGCTCGGTCAACGTCGCGTACCACGGCACCTCACGCCCCTCGAGCGCCCCGGCAGGATCCGCCGTCGCCACGAGCTCGACCCGTCCCATCGCCGCCAAGCGGTCCACCCTCTCCAGGTGGATCGCGCCGAACCCGCGAAGGCCGACCTGCCCGATCCGTACAACCCTGCTCACATCACCGCTCCTGTTCGCCACGGAATGATCTCCTCGTTGCCGACGCCGAGATCCTCGGACGCCGTGGGTCGCCCCGACGCGGTGGCGCAGATCAGGTCGAGCAGCTCCTCGCCCAGCTCGGCGATCGACCGCCCGTCCAGCACCGGCCCGCAGTCGAGGTCGATGTCGCCCGACATGCGCCGAGCGACGTCGGAGTTGGTCGCCAGCTTGAGCGTGGGCGTCGGCTTCGAGCCGAAGACCGAGCCGCGGCCGGTCGTGAAGCAGACGACCGTCGCGCCGCCGGAGATCATGCCGGTCACCGAGACCGGGTCGTAGCCGGGCGTGTCCATGATGACCAGCCCGGAGGACGGCACCCGCGCCCCGTAGTCGACGACCGCGCTCACCGGCGCGGTGCCGGCCTTGGCCACAGCACCGAGCGACTTCTCGACGATCGTCGTGATGCCGCCCGCCTTGTTGCCGACCGACGGGTTGGCGTCGAGCGTGGCGCCGTTGTCGGTCGCGTACGCCTCCCACCAGGCGATCTTTCCGAGCAGGGCCTCAGCCACCGCCAGCTCCGTCGCACGCGCCGCGAGCAGGTGCTCGGCGCCATAGATCTCGGGCATCTCGGCGAGGATCGCCGTACCGCCCGCAGCCACGATGACGTCGCTCGCGTAGCCGAGCACCGGGTTCGCCGTGAGGCCCGACCACGCGTCGGATCCGCCGCACTTCAGGCCGAGGACGAGCTCGCCGAGGCCGCACTCCGTACGCTCCACGCCGATCCGGCTCGCCAGCTCCGTCACCAGCTCCACACCGTGC
>JADGPB010000277.1 GCA_017882655.1 Propionibacteriales bacterium | reverse complement strand
GAGAGCACTTATCCCCCTCGGCGAGAGCACCTGTACCCCTCGGCGAGAGGACCTATACCCCTCGGCGAGAGCACCTATACCCCTCGGCGGGAGCACCTGTACCCCTCGGCGAGAGCACCTGTACCCGCGGCGCCTCGCTCAGCTCTTGGACGCGACGGTGAAACGCCGACCCTTGTACGCCGGGGTCTCGAGCTCGTCAACGATCGCGTCGGCGAAGTCGCTTGTCGTAACGGAGTCGCCGACGGGCGAGTCCGTACCGAGCACATAACCAGTACGCTCCCCCGGCGCGATCACCGGCGAGGGCGAGACGAGGGTCCAGTCGAGCCCGGACGAGGCGCGATAGTCGTCGAGGATGGTGGTGAAGGCCTTGGCCTCCGGCTTGTACGCGTCGGGGAATCCGGGGGCATCGACGAGGAGTCCGTCGCCGACCGCAAGCGATCCGGCGCCGCCCACGACGAGGAGCCGCGCGTCTGGGCGGGCGGCGATGAGGCGCCGGTGGGCGTCGACCATGGGTTCGGCGGGTCCGCCCGTACGGTCAGGTGGGATCGCGACGACGACCGCGTCAGCGTCGGCGGCGAGAGCGACGAAAGCGTCGGTGTCGATGATGTCAGCGGCGAGGGCGGTGGCGCCGGCGACGTCAGCGCCGCGGCGCGAGACGGCCGTGACCTCGTGGCCGCGGGCGAGGGCTGCCTGCGTGACCTGGCTGCCGACCATGCCTGTGGCTCCGTACACGACGATCTTCATGGTTCCTCCTGGATGTGAGTCCTTATGGAACCAAGGTATCCATGAGGTACCAGTATCCACAAACGGCTATAGTTCCCCCATGGATAGTGACCGTCGGCCTGATGTCATGGACCCCGCGTGCCCGTCGCGCGAGGTGCTGCGGCGCATCGGTGAGCGTTGGACGCCGCTGGTGATCGAGGCGCTGAGCGATGGCCCGCTGCGGTTCACGCGGCTGCGCGAGGCGGTCGGCGGCGTGACGCCGCGGGTGCTCACGGCGACGCTGCGTGGGCTCGAGCAGGACGGCCTGCTGACCCGGACGATCTTCGCCGAGGTGCCGCCGAGGGTCGAGTACGAGCTGACGCCGCTCGGGTTGTCCCTGCGGGAACCCATCCGCGTCAACCGCACGTGGGCCGAGACGCACCTGGGCGACGTCCTCGCCGCCCGCGATCGCTGGGATGCCGCGCTGGCCTGAGCTTGGATCGCCCGGTCATCTGCATTGAGTGGCGCTCACGTACACGCCGTCGCCTATGTGCGACAGCCAACGCGTATCTGCCACTGAATGCAGATCACTCGGCGTCAGCCTCTGTGAGCTACAGGGGCCGGTGACCGATCCCGAGGTCCGCGAGCGCCTCGAGGCGGCCCGGCAGGTCGGCGAGGAACTCCTCGTACGGTGGCCGGTCCGCCCCGTACCACCCGATGTCGGCGACGGCGACCAGGCGTGGGAACGCCATGTACCAGAGGTGGTCGGCCGTCGGGATGTACTCGCTCCACAGCTGGGCCTGAAGCCCGAGCAGGTGGGCGGGGTCGCTCAGCCCCGCGTACGGGTCGTACGCGTACACCGCAGCCAGGTCCGCACCGGGCGCGATCGAGAGCGGCTCCCCGTCACCCGTTCCGCACGCGTGGTCGAAGTAGAGCAACGACGGCGCCTGTACGACATCGACCCCGGCACGTGTCGCCCGACCGGCAGCGTCGGTCCAGTCGCGCCACGCCATGACGACCGGGTCACCGTCGGGGACGCCTTCGTCGATGATCTCGTCCCAGCCGATGAGGCGGCGGCCGCAGGAAGTGAGGTACGCCGCGATCCGCCCGGTGAACCACCGCTGGAGATCGGCGACCTCGCTGAGCCCGAGGTCGCGCCTCTGCGCCTGCGCGACCGGTGACGCCTCCCACTCGACCTTCGGGCACTCGTCGCCACCGATGTGCACGTACGGCGCGTCGAACACGTCGACCACCTCGGCGAGGATGTCCGTACAGAACGCCAGCCCGGTCTCGTCGACGCGCAGGACCTCGGGGTAGATGCCCCAGCTGCGGCCGACGCCGAGCGCAGTGGGTTCGTAGCCGAGGTCCGGGTACGCGGCGCGCGCCGCCCGCATGTGTCCCGGCATGTCGATCTCGGGTACGACGGTCACGCCCCGCTCCCGTGCGTACGCCACCAGGTCCCGCAGCTCTGCCTGCGTGTAGAAGCCGCCGTGCCGCACGCGAGAGTACGTGTTGAGGTGGTTCTCGGGGTGAAGACTCCAGTCGGTGTAGTTGCCCGGGCGCCCGACGACGGTCGCGTCGCGCCACGCGCCGATCTCCGTGAGCCGCGGCCAGGACTTCGACTCGAACCGCCAGCCCTGGTCGTCGGTGAGGTGGAGGTGGAGGGCGTTGAGGCGCAGCAGCGCCATCGCGTCGACCATCCGCCGCACCTCACCGATGGGCAGGAAATGCCTCGCCACATCGAGCATGACGCCGCGCCAGGGCAGGGCGGGGGTGTGGGGTGGCCCGCTCACGGGACGAGGATGACTTTCCCAGTGGTGGCGCGGCCTTCGAGGGCACGATGAGCCTCGGCCGCGTCGGCCAGGGGGTAACGAGCCCCGATCCGTACGTTCAACTGACCCGCTTGTACGGCCTCGAACAGCTCCCGGGCCCGCCAGCGGAGCTCCTCCGTGGTGGCGACGTAGAAGCCCAGCGTCGGCCGGGTGATGAACAGCGAGCCGCCCGAGTTGAGCCGCTGCAGGTCGAAGGGTGGCACCTGGCCGCTTGAGCCGCCGAACAGCACCATCATTCCGCGCGGTTTGAGGCTCGCGAGCGAGGCGTCGAAGGTGGTCTTGCCGACCCCGTCGTACACGACCGCCACGCCCTTGCCACCCGTCGCGTCCTTGACGAGCTGCGGCAGCTCGGCGGTGAGGTCGGCGAGGTCGGCGTAGCGGATGACGACGTCAGCGCCGGCCTCGCGGGCCAGGGCCTCCTTCTCCGGCGTCGAGACGGTCGCGATGACCCGCCCGCCGTGCGCGACGACGAGCTGCGTGAGCAGCAGTCCGACGCCACCCGCGGCCGCGTGGACGAGCACGTCGTCGCCGGGCTGTACGGGATAGGTCGACGTCACCAGGTAGTGCGCCGTCATGCCCTGCAGCGGTATGGCCCCGGCGACCTCAATGTCCACCCCGTCCGGCACGGGCACGAGACGAGCGGCGCTGACGAGGACGAGTTCGGCGTACGAGTCGGGCGCGTCCGACCATGCCACGCGATCGCCGACCGCGACGTCCGGGACGCCCTCGCCGAGCGCCACCACCTCGCCGGCGCCCTCACTGCCGACCACGTGCGGGAAGGGCACCGGGTAGATGCCAGCCCGACGGTACGTGTCGATGAAGTTCACCCCCGCCGCCGCCACCTTCACCAGCACCTGGCCCGGACCGGGCGTCGGATCGGGCAGCTCGACAAGCTCAAGTACCTCTGGACCGCCCGCCTCACGGGCCTGAATCGCGCGCATGTACGGACTCTACGTCGCGCGCTGCCCCCGAGCAGGTGGCTAAAGACCCAACTCAGTCAGCAGTGCCGGGATGCGTCCGGTCAGGGCTTGCCAGAGCAGATCATCGTTGACCTTGTCGTAGTGGTGAGCCACGAGGTTGCGCATCCGATTGATGCCAGCCCAGTCGACTTCCGAGTGCTGAGCCTTGAAGTCTTCCGGGAGTTTCTCGGCGACGGTCGCCGCCTTGATCAGGATCCGCTCGCCGGCGTTGCGGAGCAGCGCTCCGTCCATGGTGTCCGCGAGATAGGCAGCACGGCTCTTGCCCACCAGGTAGGCAGCCTCAGCGCCAATGCGGGCGAGATCCTCGAGCCGTCGCTGGACCCGGTCGTCGGTCACAGGGGTACCGCCTCAGCCAACGCCCGTACGAGAACGGGGCCGGAGCTCCCCGCTGATACGACATCAACCGGCACCGTCAGCAGGTTGGCCAAGTCCTCTTCGAGCGCGAGCAGCGTGACGATGTCGGACCCTGGCGGGAAGGTCACCAGCAGGTCGATGTCGGAGTCAGGCTTATCGGTCCCGTGAGCAACCGACCCGAACACCCGTACGTTCTCGCCGCCGATCGCAAGAACCGCAGCCAGCACCTGACCCCGAGCGACCCGAAGCACCTGTGACGGCCGAACTTGTAGCGCGCCGTCGAGCGAGGCTCGTGCCGAGGCGGTCGGCTGCCTGGCGCCGCTCTCAAGGGCAGCGATAAGCGGCTGCTTCACCCCGGACGCGGTGGCCAGCTCGCGCTGCGTCAGCCCCGCCGCGGCTCGCCGAAGCCTCAGTCGTTCAGCAAACGTCGCCTCACCCACAGGCTCGATGATAACAGTGGCGTTATCGCCGCCTGAGGCGCATCATCTTCGT
>JADGPB010000276.1 GCA_017882655.1 Propionibacteriales bacterium | reverse complement strand
GTCGGCGTCACCCTGCTCGCCCTCCTGCTTGGCTCGCTCACGCTCCCGAGGCGTACCCCGTAGGCGACCCCTCCCAGCTCGGCGAGAGCACCTGTACCCCTCGGCGAGAGCACCTATACCCCTCGGCGAGAGCACCTATACCCCTCGGCGAGAGCACCTGTATCGGTCAGTCGACCGGCTGAGGACGGTCCCTGTACACACTGGGAGACGTACCGACCAGGCTGGTGAAGTCACGGGCGAACTGGCTCTGGTCGTACCAGCCGAGCTCGGTCGCGAGGTCGGCCAGGGAGCCCACGTGGCCGTCGTCGAGGGCGGTCATGGCGTCGTGCAGCCGGTACCGTCGAAGAACCCATTTGGGGCTGACGCCGACGTAGCGCTGGAAGAGCCGCTGGAGCGATCTGGGTGAGAGCCTGCACCTCGTGGCGAGCTCATCCACCCTTGTCACATCGGGATCGCGGAGGGTGCGCAGCACCTCCGTCACCCCCTCGTACGTCCCATCCGCTCCCGCGTCGATCCCCGCCACGACCTCGCACAGCGCGTCGCGTGCACCACGCGCGTCGAGCGGCAGCCCAGCCAGCGACTCGAAGCCCTCGACCAACTCCGCCGCCTTCACCACTCGATCGGTCAACGACCCCGCGACAATCCCGGTCAGCGCCGTGAACCCACCCGGGTGGAACTTGATGCCGACGGCCCCGCCCGTACCGACGTGCGTCACGTCGAACCGTGAGCTGACAACGCCCGTCACCCAGACGCCGTCCCCGCGCAGCCCCTCGCGGCCGACCCCGCCCCGCTCGACCGTCAGCGAAATCGACGGATGCGGCACGATCGACGTGACGGCCTCCTCGTCCAGATCCCACCTGACCGACCAGATGCGCTCGATCCAGTACGCGGTCGCTGGCGTCGGCTCGACCTCGTCGAAAGACACCGTCCGCGCGAGCCGCTCGGGCCGCAGGACGCCCTTCGACGACGGCACTCTCCCTGTCGCATTCGTCCTAGCCGCCACGTGGGCGAGTGTACGAAGGTGGTGGTTCCAACACGAGCGTCAAGGAGGCTTCAATGGCTGCAACGAAATCCTCGGCAACCCTGGCCATGGTCACGATCGACTGCGCCGACCCCAAGCGGGAGGCCGAGTTCTGGGCCGCCGTGCTCGGGTGGGAGATCACCTACTCGGAGGGCGACTACGGCATGATCGCCGACGGGTCGCAGCGGGTCGGCTTCGGACGCGTCGAGGGGTGGAAGGCGCCGGGCTGGCCGAACACATCCGGTACGAAGCAGTTCCACTTCGACCTCGCCGTCGACGACCTCGAAGCCGCTGAGAAGAGCATCTGCGACCTCGGCGCGACGAAGCCCGCCGAGCAGCCCTCGACGGACTGGATCGTACTGAGGGACCCCGACGGCCACCCGTTCTGCCTCACGAAGGCCGCGAACTGGGGCTGACAAGGCGCGACGTAGCTACAGTGTCTGCTCCGTACGGGCGATGATGTCGTCCTGGGTCGCCTTCGACAGCACGTTGAAGAACGCGCTGTAGCCGGCCACTCGTACTATCAGGTCGCGATGCCGCTCGGGATGCGCCTGGGCGTCGAGGAGTGTCGCGCGGTCGACCACGTTGTACTGCACGTGGAAGCCGTCGAGGCGGTTGAAGAAGGTACGGAGCAGGAGGATCAGCTTCGTACGATCGGCCTCGGTACGCAGCATCTGCGGCGACACCTTCTGGTTGAGCAGCACGCCGCCCGTGATCGAAGAGGTGTCGAGCTTCGACACCGACTTGAACACCGCAGTCGGCCCGTGGGTGTCGGCGCCGTGGCTCGGTGAGCATCCCTCTGCCAGCGGCTCGCCAGCGTGGCGGCCATCAGGCGTAGCCATCGTCGACGCACCTTGCGGCACGTTGGCGGAGATCGACGACGTACCGGCGTAGTAGCCGCCACCGATCGGCCCGCGCCCGTACCGCGTGTTGTGGTGCTGGAAGATCTCGTCGATGCAGCTCGCGTACGCCTCGACGAGCAGCTCATCGACGTAGTCCTCGTCGTTGCCGTACTTCGGCGCGGCGTCGAGCAGCGCCCGGATCTCCTCGCCGCGCTCACCGGCGAAGTCGCCGAGCAGCGCGTCCCAGAGCTCGGCGGCCGTGACCGTACGGTCCTCGAACACGCACTTCTTGATCGCCGCGAGCGAGTCGCCGAGGTTGGCGATGCCGACCTGGAGGCCGGAGATGAAGTCGTACACAGCCCCGCCCTCCTTGATCGGCTTGCCGCGGCCGAGGCAGTCCTCGACCAGCGTCGAGCAGAGGATGTCGGCGACGGTCTCCTCGAGCGCGATGTCGCACGCGGAGTCGAGGATCACGCAGTGGCGCTGGAACTCGCGCACGGTCACGTCCCACGCGCTCATCAGCTCGGCGAAGCTGGTCATCTCGGTGAAGTGCGGGAACGGCGTCGCGAGCGGGGTGCCCGACTTGGGGTCGAGCCCGGAGTTCATCGCGACCAGCAGCGTCTTGGGGAAGTTGAGGAAGCTCATCCCCGTACAGCGGTAGCCCCACTTTCCCGGCACCGCGACCTCGACGCAGCCGATCGCGGAGTAGTTGTGCGCGTCCTCCGGCGTGACGCCCTTCGCGATGAGCGACGGGATGATGACCTCGTCGGAGTTCATCGCCGGCATCCCGAACCCGAGCCGCATCACCTCGATGCACTCCATCATGAAGTCGTCGGCGAGCCCCTTGTGGTAGCGGACGGTGAGGTTCGGCTGCGGCAGCTTGGTCTGGGCGACGGAGCGCAGGACGAGGTACGAGAGAGGGTTGACCGCGTCGAGCCCGTCCGGCGTCTGCCCGGCGACGGTGACGTTCTGGTACAGCGGGCCGCCGGCGCTGAAGCGCGTGTGCGACCAGCTGCGGATCTTGGCGACCGTGATCGTCTTGATCCACAGGTTGGTGAGCAGCTCGGTGGCCTGGTCAGGCGTGATGCGGCCGGCGGCGAGGTCGGCGACGTAGTAGGGGTTGAGGTACTGGTCGAAACGGCCGTACGAGAGGGAGTGGCCGTTCGACTCGACCTGCAGGCAGAGCTGTACGAGCCAGACGGCCTGGATCGCTTCGTGGAAGGTCTCTGCCGGCTGCTCGGGCACCTTGGTGAGGATGCGGCTCATCTCGAGGAGCTCTGCCTGGCGGGTGGTGTCGGGCTCGGTGGTGGCGAGGTCGGCGGCCAGGGCTGCGTACCGGTGGGCGAACGCGACGACGGCGTCGAGCGTGATGAGCACGGCACGGTAGAAGAAGGACTTCTTGAGCTGGTCGGCGTCGGTGAGGTCGAGGTTGTTGAGGAGGGTTTCCGTGCGGGTCCGGTATCAGGCGAGCCCTTCGCGCAGGACGCGTCCGTAGTCAACCGCGATGTGCGCATCGCCCGAGGTGATGTTGCCCTCGGGGTGGATGATGCCGAGGTCGTAGAACGTACGGCTCGCGGGCGGCATGAGGCTGAGGCCGCGGTCCTTGAGTGTGTTGTGCTCCCAGTAACCGGCGATGTCGCGCAGCTTGTGCTTGGCATCCTCGGTGATGGCGAACCGGTCGCCGGGCCGCGAGTCGAACTCGTCGAGCTCGTTGATGACCCAGTCCATCGCGTACTCGGGCATGATCGGCGCCGCCCTGTTCGACGAGGCCTGGTTGCCGGCGATCAGCGTGGCGGGCTCGATGAAGATGCTCATGTGCTCGAGGACGTTCTTCACCATCAGTGCGCGGAGGAGAACCATCGGCTCGTTCTGGTGGAGCTTGTACGTCTCGGTGGTGAGCATCGCGCGCTCCACGCAGACCGACTGCGGCGTGTCCAGCAGCTCCTCACGCCACGCCGCCATCCTCGGGGTGAGCCGCCCGAAGTGCGGCTCCTCGGTTGTCACCGTCGGCTCGACCAGCGTGCTCATGGGATCCTCTCCTGGTTGCATACGCATCTTATTCCGGTTACGAATGAAAGTCGAACGGCTGGAAGGGTGCGACCTTCTCTCGGGGAGAGCAGGTATCCGCTGGAGGAGAGCAGGCATCCCCTCGGCGAGAGCACCTGTACCCCTCGGCGAGAGGACCTGTACCCCTCGGCGAGAGCACCTGTACCGCTCGGCCGCTGCAATAGAGGCGTCGCACCACTCGCGCGGCAGGGAACGTGCCTACGGGAGCAACGCGGACTCAAGGGTCCTGCGTAGCCAGTCCTCGTAGGCCGCGGGCGTCCACTCCCAGTGGTCGCGCAGCATCTGGTGGACCTCGGGACTCGTGATCGTCCACAGGATGGCGGCCGCCACCTCGATCGCCTCTGCGCCGCTCCCTTTCGTACGCAGCGGACCGTTGGCCGCGATCCACCCGGCCACGGAACGCATCGCTTCGCGGCGCTGGTCGAGCTGT
>JADGPB010000275.1 GCA_017882655.1 Propionibacteriales bacterium | reverse complement strand
CTCGACACCGGGAGGCTGGTAGTGCAGCGACGGGTCGGGTGACGACACTCCGGGCGCCGGGGCATCGGCGGACGGCCGCCATTCCGTGCCCGGTCCGGCAGCCGGGTTGTCATCCTTCTTGCCCTTCAGCCAGCGCTCGAGCCCGTCCGGGAGGAGGCTCTGCCAGCCCTTCTCTGAGTCGTTCACAGCAGGCTCCACTTCCTCGTACGGTTCGCCTTCTCGACCAGCTGCACCCGTACGGGTGACTCCGGCTCGAGCACGGCCAGACGGCGGTAAGCGGTCTCGAGCCGGTCTCTCAACGCCACGGGTGTCGCCGGGACGGCACCGATCGTGGTGGTCGCCTGGGCGCCCTTGGTCGTGACGACCTGGAGCGCACGTTCGTAGATGTCGACGTCGATCCTGGCCTGGGTGAGCGCATCGAGTCGCGCGTTGTGGGTGGCGATCATCGCGCGCTGGAGATCGGGCAGGCCCGCGCCGAACCCCAGCAGGTGCTCGGCCTCGAGCCGTCGGGACTCGAGGTACCCGCGGCTCGTCGACGGCACCATGTCGAGGGCGTCCAGCGTGCCCTGCAGGTCACGGCGCTTGGCACGCAGCCTCGCCAGCCCGAACGCCGCCGGGGTGACGTAGTTGGCATCGGTGGACGCGCAGATGAGGTAGAGGTTCTCGGCGATCGCGGGCTCCCCGCCCTGCTCACAGGCGACCGCGAGGGCGATCTTCGGCGCCAGCTCGCCCGGCACCTGCCCGTACACGGCGTTGAACGACGACTGCGCCGTACGCCAGTCGCCCAGCTTCATCGCGACCACGCCGGACACCCACACCGCGCGCCACTCCCAAGGGTCGGCGGCGAGGAGCTCGTTGACGTACTGGCGTACGAGCCGCTGGTTGTCCATCTCCAGCGCTGCCATCGCCTTCGCCAGCAGCACCTCGGCGGTCGCCTGTGGCGCGGAGTCGAGTGCGGACAGCCGCTCGACGGGATCGGTGTAGTTGATCGCGCTGAGCCATGCGTACTGCGGGTCGGTGATGTCCGGCTTGAGCTTCGGCAGCTGGGTCCAGTCGAACGTGTCTCCCGTGACCGCCGGCGGTTCGAAGAGCAGCGACGTAGCCGACGTCTGCGCGATGCCGGAGTGCATCGAGCCGACGACCTCGCGCAGGACGCCGAGGAGCTGCACGCGCAGCTCGTCCGCCGAGACGAAGCGGTCGGCCGGGTCAGCGGCGCAGCACTTGAGGAGCAGCCGGAACAACGAGTCGTACTCGGCGAACAGCGGCATCTCGTCGACCGGCGGCAGTGTGAACTCGTACGTGGACTGGTAGCCGCGGAACTCCGCGCACAGCACAAGCAGCGTCCGGCCGATCGTGTAGATGTCGCTCGCCACCGACGGACCGACGGTCGCGACCTCGGGGGCCTGATAGCCGGACGTGCCGAAGATGGACGAGTCGTCGTCGTCCATGCGGCGCACGCCGCCCAGGTCGATGAGCTTGATCGAGTCGTCGATCTGGAGCACGTTGTCGGGCTTGAAGTCGCAGTACAGCAGGTGCTGCTCGTGGAGGTAGCTGAACGCCGGCAAGGTCTCGTGGATGTAGGCGAGGGCCCAGTCCACCGGCAGCGCGTCGTATGTCCCGCCGTTGGACCCCATCCGCTGCTTGAGCAGCTGCTTGAGCGAGCGGCCACCCACGTACTCCATGACGATGTAGCCACCGCCTTCATGGGTGACGAAGTTGTAGATCTCGACGATCAGCGGGTGCTCGACCTGCGCGAGGAACTGCTGCTCGGCGATCGCCGAGTTCAGCGCGTCGGCGTCGCCCATGTTGAGCAGGCCCTTGAGTACGACCCAGCGGTCGGAGACGTTCTTGTCGCGTGCGAGGTAGATCCAGCCCATGCCGCCGTGTGCGAGGGCGCCGTGCACCTCGTACTGTCCTGCGACCAGATCGCCGTTCTTCAGCTTGGGCGTGAAGGAGTACGGCCTGCGGCACTTGGGGCAGAAGCCCTCCAGCCGGCCCTCGTCGCTGTCGTGCGACCGGCCGACGGGCGAACCGCAATGGGGACAGACGCGCTTGTCCTCGGGGATCGCGGTGTCCTTCATGACCGCGGTCTCAGGATCGACGTACGGAGCGGGCGGTACGGACGTGAGCCCGGCACCCAACCGTGCCGCACGCAGCCGCTTCGCGGTGTCGCGGATGCGCTTGGTCGAGCGGCTGGCTGCGGCACCCGCTCGTGCTGAGCCAAGGGCGGTGGAGCTCAGCAGGCTCGACGCTCGCGTGACCGATGTCTGGCCGGTGCTCGGCGACCGCGGGGCGCTCGACGCCTCGGTGGCACCGGCTGGCGAGCCGCACACGTCGCAGTAGCCGTCGATGATGTTCCCGTTGCAGCCGGGCATACGGCAGCGACCGGTCGGCGCCTTGGCCGGCGGAGGCTGAGGTATCCCGCCGCCCGTCGGCATGGGAGCGACCCTGGCGGGCATCGGACTGACCGTCGCGGGCATGGGAATGGCATGACCGAGCGGGGCCACGGACGCGGCGGCGGCTGAGTGGATTCCGCCCGGGGAGGGCATGCCGCACACGTCGCAGTAGCCGTCGACGATCGAGCCGGTACATCCCGGCTGCAGACATCTCACGACTGACCTCCTTGATCTCGCGCAGCCAGCAACCGTACGGCCGCGGCGTAGGCGTCGAGCAGGGACGCGACGACCTGCGTCGGTGCGGGCCGACGGGCCAGGAACGACTCGACGACTGCTCCGAGCGCAGCGACGTCCGCATCGCTGGCGACGCCCGCCTGCTGGGCGGTGCTGACCTCGTGACTGAGGCGGTCGGTGAGCGCTTTGCGGTCGTCCAGGGCCTTGCCGTACGCGTCCTGGACGACCTGCATCGCCTTGCTCACCGACCCCAGCTTCACAAGGTACCCGTCGAGCTGAGAGGCGCTGCTGGGTACGGGACCGAGCGCGGCCACGTTCGGCACGGCGTACTTCGGTGCCGGCGTCACGGACTCCACGGTGCGGGTCACGAGGTCGTTGAGCGCGGTCTCGCGGAGCTGCAGTGCCTCGAGCAGCTCACGGGCGCGGGCCAGCTTGTCCTGCGCCTGGCGACGCTTGGTGTTGCCGACGATGAGGTCGCGCTCCATCGTGGCCGCACGGATCTCGAGGGGGCCGAGAAGGCCACCGATGTCGCCGCCACGATCGGACTTCCCCGCGAGATCCTCCGCACGTACGGAGATGTCCTCGACCTGCGCCAGGAGGGCCGGCTGCGTCGCGGGTGGCTCCAGCTTCGCCTGGTCGCGGAGCCGCTCCACCTGTGCGCGAAGGTCGCGCAACCGTCCGGCGAGCTGGTCGGCCTGGGGGCTGCGGTTGAGGCGGCCGCGCAGCTGCCCGGCGAGGGCGTCGCTGAGCCGGCAGGCCTCGGGCAGTGACACGGACAATCCAGTGATCGCGGCCGAGCCCGCTGTCGGGGAACCCGAGTCGGGGAGGGTGTCGTCGAGGTGTCCCCAGATGAGCGCGGAGAGCCGTGCCCGTTCGGTCGGGCCCACGCGGCCGGAGTCCCACGTGGCCAGCAGGAGGTCGTACCGGTTCTTGATCGCCTGCCACACGGACAGCGACAGCATCATGTCGTTCGTCAGCTGCGCGCGGTCGGGCGTCGCGAGGATCGTGGCGTCGAGCGCGTCGAGCTCCGTACGCCGCTGCTGGATCCAGGCGCCGAGCAGCCCCAAGTAGGTCATCGCGTCCTGGACCTCGACGGGCGTGCCGAGCTTTCCGGGAGCGTTGGGGGCGGTGTCCATCGGCGTCACCTCAGACGTATTCGACGAGTCGGCGGTTGAGACCCGCGACGGAGGCGAAGAGAGCCAGTACGGCTGCGACGGACGCGGCGATCCCGAGCGGCAGCTGGGTGCGCTGTGCGGTGGTCAGCGTCGAGGTGGCGACCTGCGCATCCGCCGAGGCCAGACCCTTGGCCGCGTCGGTGAACGCCACGAGCGGGCTGAGCGTCGTCGTACGTCCCTGAGCCTTCGCGTTCGCGGCGGTCACGCTCACTGTCGAGTACGCCGTCGTGTACGCGGTCCACAAGGTGGTCTGGACACCCTGCTCGGATGCATCCGGGATGGTGGCGAGCATCTTCGTCATCGCCGTGCTGAGCTGCGTCCAGTTCGCGTTGCCGTGCGAGGTCACCAACAACGTGCGGTCCTCAGCGGCCTTCGCCTGCTCGGCGGTGGTGCGTGTGTCGGCGTTGATCCGTGCTGCCGCGAGCGACGACGTCGTCACGTCCGTGAGCGACTGCTGGACGACGACGTTGGCCTGGCTCGCGAGGGCAGCTGCGGTCAGCACGAGCAGGAGGCCGGCGCTGAGGCCGATGTTGATCACCCGGTGCGAGCGGCGCGCGACCAG
>JADGPB010000274.1 GCA_017882655.1 Propionibacteriales bacterium | reverse complement strand
TCCCGCGTGCGACCTGCAGCAGGCGTGCGCGACCGGGCTCGAAGCCACGATCTACGTGAGCAACAAGATCCGCCTCGGCCAGATCGCGGACGGCATCGCCGGCGGCGCGGACAGCGTCTCCGACGCTCCCATGGCGGTCTCGGACGGGCTGCGCCGCGCGCTCCTCGCGGCCAGCTCCGCGAAGACCCTGCCGGACAGGCTCGCTGCGCTGTCGTCGATACGGCCGAGCCACCTCGTCCCGGACCCGCCCGGCGTGACCGAGCCCCGTACCGGCCTGTCGATGGGCGAGCACCAGGCGCTGACCACCGCGCGCTGGGGAATCACCCGTCTGGAGCAGGACGAGTTCGCGCTGGCGAGCCACCAGAACCTGGCTCGTGCCTGGGGTGACGGGTTCTTCGACGACCTGGTGACGCCGTACCTCAGGTTGACGAGAGACGAGGGCGTACGACCCGACACCACACTGGAGAAGCTCGGTGCGCTGAAGCCCGTGTTCGGCCGTGGCGAGGGCGCCACGATGACAGCCGGCAACTCGACGGGCTTCTCGGACGGCGCAGCGGTGACGTACCTCGCCGACGCCGACTATGCCGCTGAGCACCACCTGCCGGCGCTGGCCCGCATCGTCGACGTCGAGGTCGCGGCGTCCGACTACACGATCGGGGGCGAGGACCTGCTGCTGGCGCCGACGTACGCGATCCCGCGGCTGCTCGCGCGCAACGGCCTGGAGTGGCAGGACTTCGACTACTACGAGATCCACGAGGCGTTCGCCGCGACCGTGCTCGCGACGCTCGACGCGCTCGACGACGACACGTACTGCCGCGAGATGCTCGGGCTGAGCACCTCGCTCGGCGAGATCGACCGCAGCCGGCTCAACGTCAACGGCTCGTCCCTGGCAACAGGACATCCGTTCGCGGCGACCGGAGGCCGGATCGTGCCGACGCTCGCGAAGCTCCTGCATCAGCGCGGAACGGTCGACGGACGGCCCGCCCGAGGCATCGTGTCCGTCTGCGCCGCCGGAGGCCAGGGCGCCGTGGCGATCCTGGAGGCCTGCTGATGCGCGCCAAGGTCGACCCCCTCGAAATCATCGCCACGTCACCGCTCGCCAGGGCGATCGCGTCCTCATCGGTGGGGAAGTCCGTGGCCACGAAGCTGGGCGTCCCTCCGACGTTCGACCTGCGCCGCGGACGTACCCTGCAAGGGGGAGCGGTTTCCCTTGCAAGATTGGACAATTCAACCCTCTTAGGCGCTACGCTCACCCTACTGGGAGTCGAGATCATCGACCCGGTGGTTGACACCCCGGGCGCCCGTACGCCCGGTGAGTCCGGCAGACCCGTGCCGCCGGGGTATGAGGGCCGCTTGGGGGCACTCGTACTTGATCTCACCGGGCTGCGGACGGTTCAAGAACTCGAGTACGTACGCGGTGTGCTGCGTCCCGCGATCCGAAGCCTCGAGCGCAGCGGGCGGATCATCTTCGTTGCCCGAACTCCCGAGTCGTACGACGAGCTCGAGCCTCGCGTGCTGGCGCAGGGGTTGGACGGACTGAACCGTACGGTCGCGAAGGAGCTGCGCGGCGGGGCCACCTCGAACCTCGTGTGGGTGGATCCCGAGACCTCGCCGGAGGCGCTGGCCTCGACGCTGCGGTTCCTGCTCGAGGGACGGTCCGCTTACGTGGACGGGCAGTCGTGGCGCGTGGGCGTGGCCAAGGTCGACCAGGACGTGGCCCAGACGACGCGGCCGTACGACGGCAAGATCGTCGCCATCACAGGCGCCGCACGTGGGATCGGCGCGGCCATCGCACGTACGTTCGCGCGGGACGGTGCGACCGTGGTCGGGGTCGATGTGCCTGCCTCGGGTGAGGCGCTCGCGAAGGTCGTCAACGACATCCACGGCACCGCGCTGCAGCTCGACATCACGCTGCCCGACGCGGGGGAGCGGATTGCCGAGCACGTGGCGGAGCGGTACGGGGCGGACGCGCGGCTGTACGCGGTCATCCACAACGCCGGCATCACGCGGGACCGGATGCTCGTGAACCTCGACGAGAAGGGCTGGGCGGCCGTCCTCGACGTGAACCTCGCCGCGCAGCTGCGGATGAACGCGTCGCTGCTCGACGGGCGTCCCGGCGGACTCGCGGACGGCGGGAGCATCGTCGGCATCTCGTCGACGTCGGGCATCGCCGGCAACAAGGGCCAGGCCAACTACGCGACGAGCAAGGCGGCGATCGTGGGGCTGGTACGGGCGATGGCGCCGAAGCTGGCCGACCGCGCGATCACCATCAACGCTGTGGGGCCGGGGTTCATCGAGACCGAGATGACCGCCGCCATCCCGTACCTCCAGCGCCAGATCTTCCAGCGCTCGAACAGCCTGGCGCAGGGCGGGAAGCCGGTGGATGTGGCCGAGACCATCGCCTACCTCGCCGACCCGGCGTCGGCGGCCGTGACCGGACAGGTCGTACGCGTGTGCGGCCAGGCGTTGGTCGGGCAGTAGGGGGATCGGATGGAACGGGTGGTGCTCGAGGCGGCGCCGAACATGGGGCCGATGCTGGCGGGGTCGATGGTGCGAGGGGTCGTACGGAAGGTGTCCGGGCGTCGTCCGGAGACGCTGCCGGATCGCGAGCTGGTGCTGGACGTGGCGCAGGATGCGGCGCGGCTGGCCAGGTACGACCGGGTGTGCGGCTTCGGCGTGCGCGACCTCGTGCCGGCGACGTGGATCCACGTCCTGGCGTTCCCGCTGCAGCTTGCCCTGTTGTCGGCGTCCGACTCGCCGTTCGCGCTCGCCGGGATCGTGCACGTCACCAACTCGATGACCCTGTACAGGCCGGTGTCGGTCGGCGAGCGGCTGCGGCTGTCGAGCTCGTACGGGCCACCGCGCGAGCACCGACGCGGTGTGCTGATCGACATGATCGGCGAGGCGCGGGTCGGCGACGAGCTGGTGTGGCGCGGGGTGTCGGCCTATCTCGTGCGGGATGCGTCCTTGCCCGGGATGCTGCCCGAGGACCAGCCGGACGGGGTCAGGCTGCCGAGCGACGTGGAGATCGATGCCGACGCCGTGTGGCGGCTGCCCGCGAATCTGGGCCGGCAGTACTCGGCGGTGTCTGGCGACAGCAACCCGATCCACACCTCAGCGCTGGGCGGCAAGGCGTTCGGCTTCCCCCGCGCCATCATCCAGGGCATGTGGACCCACGCCCGCGTGCTGGCGGCGCTCGAGCCGCGTCTGCCGGACGCGTACCGCATGGACGTCCGCTTCACGAAGCCGATCCTGCTGCCCTCGTCCGTACGCTTCGGCGCCCGCCACGAGGGCGACCACTGGACCGCCGTCGTCCGCCCCCGCTCGGGCGAGAAGAGCTACCTCGTGGCGAGGATCACGTAGGGGGCGTCCTTCCGCCCGATCTGCATTCACTGGCACTCACAGGCTCGCCGTCGCGCATATCGAACAGTGAGCCGCTATGCGCCACCCAATGCAGGCGGAGTGGGCCTGGGCGGCTGAGTCAGGATTGGCGGCGACCGACGATGGCGTCGGCGACGATCCCGCCGGCGGCGCAGAGCAGCAGGTCGAAGGCCAGGAATCCCACCGCGAGGAGGGCCGTCGACGGGAGCCCCAGCGCCGAGCGAAGCTCGGCGACCGCCACGGGGAAGGTGTCGGCCAACGCCCAGTAGGCCAGCAGCCCGTTCAGCGGCGCGAGCGCGATGCAGAGCAGGATCAAGGCGAAGAACGTCCCCGCGAAGGCCAGCGCCGACCTCGCCGGCTCACGCCGCGGACCCTGCCAGAGGGTCAGCACACCCACGTACAGCGCGGTCAGCGGGAAGTCGATGAACAGCGCGTACAGCACCTCGACCAGCACCACCGTCATCGGTCCGGTGCGGGGCTGGAGCACTGCGTAGGTCGGTCCCATGACGAGCGGTGCCGCCGCGATCGCCACCACGCTGAGTGCCACCGCCAGCCCGGCCTTGCCCAGTGTGCGTGCCGAGAGCGCCATGCCCGACATGCTAGAACTCCGGCAATGCTGAACTGTCCGCGGTGCCCCCTACGGTGACCCTGTGACCAACGACGCACTCGCAGCCCTCCGGCGGCTGGTCGGCAACCCCGGCGCCGACTTCCGCGACGGGCAGGCCGAGGCGATCGACGCCCTGGTGCACGACCGCCGCCGCGCGCTCGTGGTCCAGCGCACGGGGTGGGGCAAGTCGTCGGTCTACTTCGTCACGACGATGCTGCGGCGTGCCGAGGGTGCCGGGCCGACGCTCATCGTGTCGCCCCTGCTCGCCCTCATGCGCGACCAGATCGGCGCCGCAGAGCGTGCCGGCATCCGTGCCGTGACGATGAACTCGTCGAACGCGACCGAGTGGGACGACGTCCGCGACGCGTTGCGTACGGACTCGG
>JADGPB010000015.1 GCA_017882655.1 Propionibacteriales bacterium | reverse complement strand
GGTGGTCACGGTCGGTGTGGTCGTCGCCGTGGGTGTGGTCGTGGTCGTCCCGCCCGACTTCTGGGTCACCGCGATGTAGTCGACGAGCATCGGCTTGCCAGAGGCCGTCTGGCTGGTGGGCAACGGCTGGCCGAAGGCGGCCGGGAACTCGCCGCCGATGGCGACGTTGAGGATGACGAAGAAGCCGTGGTGTACCGCGTTCGCCCACGTGGTCGCGTCCATCTGGGCGGAGGTCACGGTGTTGATCAGCACGCCGTCGGTGTAGAAGCGCAGCTGCTCAGGGCTGGTGCTGCGGTCGTACTCCATCGCGTATGTGTGGAACGCAGAGGCGCAGCTGCTGCAGGGCACGGCACCACTGGAGAGGCCTGTCTTCTCGTGGCAAGGGCCTCCGTCGATGTTGCCGCAGTGGAGCGTCGACCAGGTCGCGTCCAAGCCGTTGATGTTCTCCATGATGTCGATCTCGCCGACACCCGGCCAGTTCGTCGCTCCGACGGCCCGGGCGGAGTCGCCGAGCATCCAGAACGCCGGCCAGTAGCCGGCCGCGTTCGCGCCGGACACGTCGGGGAGCTTCAGGCGCGACTCGACCCTCAGGACTCCGCCTGCCGAAGCTGCGAAGTCTGTGCGCGCCGACTCGACGCGGCCGGAGGTCCAGTTGCCCGCAGAGTCCCGGACAGCAGTGATGGCGAGGTTGCCGGATCCGTCGAGCGCGACGTTGGTGGTGCTGTCGGTCATGGTCTCGACTTCGCCGGTGCCCCAGGACCATGCGCCTCCGGGGTAGCTGGTCCCGAGGTCGTACTGCCACTGAGAGCGGTCAAGCGTGGTACCGGCGGCACCGGTGAAGTCGTCTCGCCACACGGTGCTCCATCCGCCGGTGGTGTCGGCCTTGGCGGGGGAGACGAAGACGGTCCACGCTAACGCGAGGGTCAGGCCGACTGCGAGCAGTTTCGTCGCATGGCGACGCCTCGGGGTGCCGTTCATATCGGGTGCCTTCCTTGAAGCCCGGGGTGGGGCTGAGGCCGGATCGTCGTTGACCCAGCGCGCTCACAGTACGGCGCTTCCCGAGCGCCCGTGACCGTGGGGTACCTGTTTTCCCTTATCGCTGCGCAATCGGGGATTACCAGCTGGCGTGGAGCGGTCGCCCCTCCTCGTAACCGGCCGACGACTGGACGCCCACGACCGCCTGCTCGTGGAACTGGGCGAGGGTACGAGCTCCTGCGTAGGTGCACGCGGAACGCACGCCGGACGTGATCCAGTCGAGCAGATCCTCGACGCCCGGGCGTTCGGGATCGAGGTACATCCGGGAGCTGGAGATGCCCTCCTCGAACAGCGCCTTCCGGGCACGGTCGAAGGCTGAGTCGTCACGTGTACGGCTGCGCACGGCCCGTGCGCTCGCCATGCCGAACGACTCCTTGTACTGGCGTCCCTGGTGGTCGCTGAGCAGGGGACCGGTCGACTCGTACGTGCCGGCGAACCACGAGCCGATCATCACGCTGCCCGCGCCGGCGGCCAGCGCCAGCGCCACATCACGTGGGTACCGGACGCCGCCGTCCGCCCAGACGGACTTGCCCAGCGCGGAGGCCGCCACGGCGCACTCGAGGACCGCACTGAACTGAGGCCGGCCGACGCCTGTCTGCATCCGCGTCGTACACATCGCGCCCGGTCCGACGCCGACCTTGAGCACGTCAGCACCCGCGTGCACGAGGTCGTCGACCGCGCGGGCCGTGACGATGTTGCCGGCTACGACGATCACTCGTCGGCCGGTGTCGGCCTCGAAGGCGTCGCGGGCGTCCCTGACGGCGCTGACGGACGTGATCATCCGCTCCTGATGTCCGTGAGCGGTGTCGACCACCAGGACGTCGGCGCCGGCGTCGAGCATCCGACGCGCACGCGCTGCCACGTCACCGTTGATGCCGATGGCCGTGCCGACCATCAGCCGGCCGTCCGGGTCGAGCGCCGGGTCGTACATCGACGACCGCAGCGCTCCCTTGCTCGTCATGAGACCGAGCAGTGAGCCATCCTCCGCAGTGACCAGGGCGACCTTCTGGTGGCGTGCGGAGAGCCTGTCGAAGACCTCCGCCGGCGTGGCGGTGCAGCTCACCAGCGTGAGGTCGGTCGTCATGACCTCCTGGACCTGCGTGAACCGGTCGATGCCCTCGAACTCGGCGGGGGAGACGATGCCGACGGGACGGTTCGCATCGACCACCACGGCGACGCCATGTGCTCGCTTCGGGAGGAGCGCCATCGCCTCGCCGACCGTCGAGCCGACGACGACGCGGATCGGCGTCTCGAAGGTCGGATGTGCGGCCTTGACCTTGGCGATCTGGGCAGCCACCACGTCGGTCGGGATGTCCTGAGGGAGGATCGCGATGCCACCGCGGCGGGCCATGGTCTCGGCCATCCGGCGCCCGCTGATCGCCGTCATGTTGGCCACCACGATGGGCAGGGGTGTGCCCACTCCGTCGGTACTGGTCAGGTCGACCTCGGTCCGCGAGGAGACGCTGGACCGGTTCGGCGCCATGAACACGTCGTTGTACGTGAGGTCGTAGTCGGGCTTGCCGTCGAGGAATCGCACGGCGGCCATCCTGCCATGAGGGGCGTGGTGGGGCACCTAAGCCGCGGTCCAGCCCCGTTCAGCCCAGACCGTGGCGGGGAGCAGCTCGTCGACCCTGTCGACCACGTACGTCGGCTGCCGGTGCGCGGGCAGCGCCTCCGACTGCTCACGGGTGGAGTCGCCTGTCAGCACCAGGCACGAGGCCATCCCGGCATCGGCCGCCATGGCGATGTCGGTCATGAGCCGGTCGCCGATCATCAAGCAGTCGGCCGGGGTGACGTCGAGGCCTCGGAGTGCCTCTTCCACCATCACGGGGTCAGGCTTGCCGAGGCTCGCTACCTTCTTCGTCCCCGTGCAGGCCTCGATCGCGGCGGTGATCGCCGCACAGTCGGGCTCGCCGCGTCCCCCCGGGAACGGGCAGTACCGGTCGGGGTTCGTCTCGATCAGCTCAGCCCGCTTGTGGAACCAGATGGCGTCGAACGCGATCTGGAGCTTCCGGTAGTCGAAGTGCCGGTCGTACGAGCTGATGACGATGTCGATGCGCGACGGGTCCTCGCTGATCTCGATGCCAGCGGCCGCCAGCGCCCGGCACAGCGGCTCCTCGGCGATGGGGAAGACCACGGCACCGGGGCGGTGATCCGCGAGCCACCGCACGGTCGTCACCACGGTGTTGGCGATGTCGTCCACACCCGTCGGCAGCCCCAGGTCGGTGAGCTTCGCCGCGTACATGTCGGGGTCACGGGTCGGGTTGTTCGACAGGAACCGGACGGGGATCTCACGCCGACGCAGCTCGGCGATCAGCCTGGCCGCACCGGGCAGCAGCTCATCGCCCAGATAGATCGTCCCGTCCATGTCGAACACGTACGCCTCGTACAGGCGGGTCGGGCGATGCGCCATCAGTGCTGTGAGACCGCTTTCTGCTCGTCGGACGCCTCGACCTCGTGCGCGCCGCCTCCGTGGCTGTGAGCCTCGGCCACCTCATCGGCGGTCGGTTTGGCGAGGTTGGCTCGGAAGAACCAGTCCCTGACGGCCGCGCGACGCTTGGTGACCCGTGCGGGCATCGGGATCCCGTTCTCGTCGGCAGCGGGTGTCGGCTCGAGTGCGGGGTGCTCCGGGTGCTGCGTGAGGGTGAACGCCTCGTCGACCGGAATCGGCATGTGGTCCTCGTAGTAGCCACCGTCGGGCGTCCTCACGATGACGCCCGACTCGGCGCCGTGGAGGACGCGCTCCTGGTCGTTGCGCTGCAGGGACATGCACACGCGGCGGGTGATGATGAAAGCCAGCACCGGCGCCACCCAGACGGCGACGCGCATGGCGTACGTGATGTCGTTGAGGCTGCCTCCGAACGTGTTGGCGAGGATGTCGTTGCCGCCGGCGATCCAGAACATCGCGTACCAGGTCACGCCCGCGACACCGAACGCCGTACGCGTCGGGGCGTTGCGCGGGCGGTCGAGGAGGTGGTGCTCGGACTTGTCGCCGGTGATCCAGGCCTCGATGAAGGGGTACGCCGCGAGCGCCCCGAACAGCAGGCCGAGCATGCCGACGCCGGGTAGGAAGATCTGCCACGACCAGGTCGTGTGGCCCAAGTGCCACTCGATCGGCGGGAAGATGCGGATCGCGCCCTCGACGAAGCCCATGTACCAGTCGGGCTGGGAGCCGGCGGTGATCTGGTTCGGTGTGTACGGGCCGAACTTCCACACGGGGTTGATCGACAGGAACGTGCCCATGAGCACCGTCACGCCGAACACGATGAAGAAGAAGCCACCGGCTTTGGCCATGTACACGGGGAACAGTGGGTAACCGACGACGTTCTTCTCGGTCCGGCCAGGTCCGGGGTACTGCGTGTGCTTGTGGTAGACGACCAGCGCCAGGTGGGCGCCGATCAGCGCGAGCAGCAGCCCGGGCACCAGGAGGATGTGCACCATGTACAGGCGGGCCACGATGATCGTTCCGGGGAACTCCCCACCGAAGACGAGGAACTCGGCCCAGGTGCCGATGATCGGGATCGAGCGGATGAGGCCGTCGACGAAGCGGAGGCCCGTGCCACTCAACAGGTCGTCAGGCAGCGAGTAGCCGGCGAAGCCCTCGATGAGCGCCATCGACATCAGGCCGATACCGATCAGCCAGTTGATCTCACGCGGCTTGCGGAACGCGCCGGTGAAGAAGATGCGGAGCATGTGGACGGTCGCCGCGGCGATGAACAGCATGGCTGCCCAATGGTGGATCTGGCGCACCAGCAGACCGCCACGTACGTCGAACGAGATGGTCAGTGTGGATGCGTACGCCTCCGACATGGGCTGCCAGCGCAGCAGCTGGTACGTGCCCATGTACTGGACTTCGGCCATCGACGGCTTGAACCAGATCGTCAGGAAGACGCCGGTGAGCAGCAGGATGATGAACGAGTAGAGGGCGATCTCACCCAGCAGGAACGACCAGTGGTCCGGGAAGACCTTGCGGAGGTTGTGCTTGCCGAGCTTCGCAAGGCCGACGCGATCGTCGAGCCAGCCCGCGGGACCGCCGAGCCCAGCCAGCGGCTTCTTGCCGGCGGGGGTCGATACGTCGAGGGCTGCTGATTCCGGGGAGACGGTGGTTGGCTTAGCCATCAGTTGTCTCCGTCCTGGTAGTCGTGGTTGGAGTCCCGCTCGAAGTAGCTCGGGCCCACAGGAACCGTGAACCCGCTGCGAGCGACGAGGTAGCCCTCTGAGTCGGTCGTGATCGGCAGCTGCGGCAGCGACCTGGCCGCCGGTCCGAACACCACGACGCCCGAGTTGCCCAGGTCGAAGGTCGACTGGTGGCAGGGGCAGAGCAGGTGGTGGGTCTGCTGCTCCCACAGGCTGATCGGGCAGCCGACGTGGGTGCAGATCTTGGAGTAGCAGAGGATCCCGTCGACCTGCCAGTCCTTGCGGGACTGGGGGATCTTGATCGTGCTGGGCTCCATGCGCACGATGATGATCGCGGCCTTCGCGATGGCGCTCGCCTTCGCTGCGGGGTCGTTGTTGAGGTCCTGGATGTTCTCAGGCTCTGCGTTGACCAGCTCGCCGACGACCATGTCAGTCGCCTTGATCCGCTTGTACGTGACGTCTGTGACCAGGTGGACGCCCACGGACCAGATCGTCGTCTCGATCGTGGCGGCGCGCGTGCCCGGTCCGGGCCAGGGGCCCATGTCGAGCAGCGGCACCAGAGCGGGAAGCGCGAGCGCGGGGAGAGCGATCTTCAGCGTGTTTCCGATGAGCTTCCGCCGCGGCAGGTCGCTCTGCGCGATGCCCTCGTCGACGTCGCCGAGCACTTCCTCGCGGTCCGCAGTGTTCGAGCCGGCGGGGTGACGCTCCTCGGAGATCTCGTGGTCGCCCATGATGAGCCTGGCCCACTGCACGGCGCCCACGCCGACGAGCAGGACCGCGACGCCGCCGAGTAGGCCGAGCCAGGTGTGCTGCGCGGACGCGTGGAGTCCGGCGAACTGCACGGCCCAGGTCCTCGGCATGAAGAAGTACACGGCGACGAAGCCCAGGGCGAGCACCGGTACGGCACCGAAGCACGCCGCGACCTGTCGCTCCGCGCGACGCGACGCCTCAGGGTCGACGTCCGCCCAGCGCTCGACGTGCTCGGGGATCCCAGGGTCGGGGACGGGATGGCTACGGGTGACTTCGAGGTCTGAACTCATCGGGCGCGAGCCCCTCTCGAAGCGATCCACAGGGCGAAGCCGACCAGCCCGCCGATGCCGATGATCCAGGCCGCCGCACCTTCGGTGACAGGTCCGATGCCGCCCAGCGAGTATCCGCCACTGTCAGATGATGAGTTCACCTCGGACAGGTAGGCGATGACCGTGCTCACGTCCTCGTCGGAGAGCTGCGTCGGCGAGAACACCGGCATGTTCTGCGGGCCGGTGCGTACGGCCTCCCAGATCTCCTGGTTGGTCACGCCGGTACCGGTGAGCGGGGGAGCGTAGTTGCCGTCGGACAGCGCGCCGCCCTTGCCCGCGTAGTTGTGGCACGCGGAGCAGTTGGTACGGAACAGCTCGCCGCCCTTGGCGATCTGCTCGGCCGTGAGCCCGGACGTGGAGTACTGGCTGTCGGTCGGGATGCCCGGGCCTGTGCCCATCCCTCCGATGTACTCGGCCACCGCCTTGATCTCCTCGGCGGAGAACGTGTTGGTGGTACGTCGCGACTGCTTCTGCTGTCCAGCCATCGGCATGCGCCCGCTCGACATCTGGAACGACACCGCTGCGGCGCCTGCCTCCTGGATGTTCGGACCGATCACGGTGCCGTTCACCTTCACGCCCTCGCCGTTCAGCCCGTGGCACGACGCGCAGTTCTTCGTGAAGAGCTGCTGTCCGCTGCTCACCTCGGTCGGCAGCGGAGAAGCCTGTGAGATCGTGGGCGAGGCGATCGCCGAGAGGCCCCCCATGACAGCGAGGGCCGCCCCGATGAGGGCGGCGCGGCGGAAGGGGGACCTGCGGGTCCGTCGGCGAGACGCGCGTTCGCTCACTTGATCAGCTCCAGCAGGTAGATGACGAAGAACAAGATGATCCAGATCGCGTCGACGAAGTGCCAGTAGTACGAGACGACGATCGAGTTCACGAGCTGCTCACGCGTGAACCGGCGCGTCATGTAGGTGCGGCCGATGAGCAGCAGGAAGGCGATGAGGCCTCCCGTCACGTGCAGTGCGTGGAACCCCGTCGCGAGGAAGAACACCGAACCGTAGACGTTGGAGGAGATCGTCAGGCCTTCGTGGAAGAGGTTGAAGTACTCCCACACCTGCCCTGAGACGAACGCGGCGCCCATGAGGAACGTCAGCGTGTACCACTCGCGCATGCCCCAGGAGCGGATCTGCAGCAGGCTGCCGGTGCGCGACGCGCGCATGTGCTCGGCAGCGTGGACGCCGAGCTGGCAGGTGACCGAGCTCAGCACCAGGATCAGAGTGTTCACGCCTGCGTAGGTGACGTCGAGCAGGCCGTGGCCGTACTGCCACAGCGACTGGGCGCCTGGAACCACCGCGGAGTTGGTGACGTTGCGGATCGTGAAGTAGGCAGCGAACAGTGCGGCGAAGAACATCAGCTCGCTCGCCAGCCATACGATCGTGCCGACCGCGACCATGTCTGGGCGGCCCGGAACGCCGTACATCCTGGGCCTGGCGATCGGATTGAGTGTTTCCGCCGGCAGGGCTTCGGCTGACTGGGTGTGCGCCACGGCACATTATGCGCACAGGTGGGCACGGCGATGCCACCCCGGCGCGACATGTTACGCGCCCAATGTGGGGCACCTGAAGGCGGGGTACCCCCTGGCATGATGTTGCCTATGCCGATCTGGCCAATGCCCCTGCACGCCACTCCAGACGGTGGTGTGCGCCCGCTCACCTTGCTCGGGCTGCTGACCAACTGGCAGTGGGACTGGTTCGCCGGGCCCATGCTCCTCGTCCTCGTCGGGGCGTACCTGTGGGGTGTCTCCGTGCTACGCCGACGAGGCGACGCGTGGAGCATCAGCCGCACCTCGTACTGGATGATCGGAGTGGCTCAGCTCGCCTACGCGACGCTCGGGCCGCTCGGTGTGTACGACACGGTGCTGTTCAGCATCCACATGGTCCAGCACATGATGCTGTCGATGACGATCCCCGTCGCGCTCGCCCAAGGCGCGCCGATGACGCTGGCGCTGCGGGTGCTGAGCGGGCGGGTGCGGTCGGGGCTGCTGTGGCTGATCCATTCGAAGCTGGCCCGCGTGATCCTGTTCCCACCGCTCACGACGGCCGCGATGATCCTCATGCCGTTCGTGCTCTACACCAGCGGGTTGTACGACCTGACGTTGCGCAACGCGGTGTTCCACGACCTGCTCCACCTGTGGATGCTGCTCATGGGCAGCGCGTTCTTCATGCCGCTCGTCGGCCCCGACCCGTCTCCCTGGAAGGTGCCGTACCCGATCCGGATCCTGCTGTTCTTCCTCACGATGCCGTTCCACGCATTCATCGGGACGATGCTCATGGGCTCGAAGACGCTCGTCGCCGAGAGCTGGTACCTGGCGTTCAACCGGACCTGGGGCCCGAGCCCGATGGCGGACCAGTACCTGGCGGGCGGGATCCTGTGGGCGACGGGCGACTTCACGATGCTCGGCGTGATGACCGCGCTGTTCATCGGCTGGTTCCGCGAGTCGCAGCGGGAGGCTCGGCGTGTCGATCGACAGCTCGATCGCGAGGACCGCGCGCTTCTGAGGCGGGAGCAGGAGGCCGGGGTCCCCGGCGCTACGATTCAGCCACTGCCAGCCGACACGAGGACTGAAGAATGACCGCGACCGCCAAGGTGCTCCTGTACTCCGACGACCGCACCGTACGGGAGCAGGTGCGACTCGCGCTGGGCAAGCGTGTGGCCGCCGACCTGCCCGAGCTCGAGGTGTTCGACACGGCGACGCAGGCGGCAGTGATCAAGGCGCTCGACGAGGGGGCGTACGACCTGTGCATCCTCGACGGCGAGGCTGTTCCGGCCGGTGGGATGGGTGTCGCCAAGCAGCTCAAGGACGAGGTCGCGCACTGCCCGCTGATCCTCCTGCTCGTCGCGCGTCCTCAGGACGCCTGGCTGGCCGCGTGGAGCGGCGCCGAGGCGATCGTCGGCTACCCGATCGATCCCGTGAAGCTCCCGCAGGTGGTGGCCGATCTGCTGCGCCACGCCGGCGTCGCCGCCAAGGCGTGACCGTGCCTACCTGGGGCGAGGTCCTCACCACCCTCGTCCGGGGCCAGGATCTCCAGCCGGCCGACGTCAGCTGGGCTATGGACCAGGTCCTTACGGGTGAGGCCACCCCCGTACAGATCGCGGGATTCGTCGTGGCCCTGCGCGCCAAGGGCGAGACCGTCGACGAGCTCTCCGCGCTCGCGCAGTCGATGCTGGATCACGCGACCCCGATCAGCCTCGACCGCGAGTCGGTGGACATCGTGGGCTCCGGCGGCGACCGTGCCCACACCGTCAACGTGTCGACGATGGCGGCAATCGTCGCCGCGGCCGCCGGTGCGAAGGTCGTCAAGCACGGGAACCGGGCGGCGTCGTCATCGTGCGGCACCGCCGACGTGCTGCAGGCGCTGGGCGTGCGCCTGGATGTCCCGCCCGCCGCACAGGCAGGCGTACTGGAACGTACGGGGATCGTGTTCCTGTTCGCACCCCTCTACCACCAGGCACTGAGGCATGCCGCGACCACGCGCAGCGAGCTGGGCATCGCGACCGTGTTCAACTTCCTGGGACCGCTGGCGAACCCCGCCCGTCCGATCGGGCAGGCCGTCGGCGTCGCCGACGAGCGCATGGCCGGGCTGATGGCGGGCGTGCTCGCCGGCCGGGGGAGCCGCGGCATGGTCTTCCACGGTAGCGACGGCCTCGACGAGCTCACGACCACGACGACCTCCCGGGTCTGGGTCATCGCCGACGGCGTGTGCCACGACGACGTGCTCGATCCTCGGTCCCTCGGCCTGGCGCCCGCCACGCGAGAGGATCTGGTCGGCGGCGACCCCGCTCACAACGCGGGGGTCGTACGTGACCTGCTGGCAGGTACGACAGGGCCGGTACGCGACATCGTGCTTCTCAACGCCGCGGCGGCGCTGCTCGCGTACGCCGGGCCGGATGCAGGCCGTCCGGTCGCCGCCCAGCTGCCCGAGCACCTCGCGGCGGCGGCGGACGCCATCGACTCCGGCAAGGCGGGAGCCTTGCTCACCGAGTGGGCGGACGTCACCCAGAGCGCCGGTTCCTGAGGCGCTACCGCTGGGTGACCAGCGCGACGGCCAGGGCGACGTACGGACCGAGCACGATCCCAGGTCCGTAGGCGTAGGGCTCACTGCGTCGCCGCACGAGGTTCACCACGCCCCAGAGGGCACCGACGAGCGAGCCGAGCACGAGCGCCGATGTGGCGGTAGGGACGGATCGCCAGCCCGCGACCATCCCGGTGAGCACCCCGAGCCGGACATCGGCGAAGCCGAAGAACGCTTTCGACAACACGAGCGAGACGGCGTACACCGCTGCGTAGGCGCCGCCCACGATCGCGACCCCGATCGCTGCTCTCCCCACGCCGGCCCAGTCGCCGACCGACCATGCGGAACCAACGACCGACAGTGCGGCCAGGACCCACCCGACGTAGAGCCAGCGGCGCGGGATCCACGTCGTCGCGATGTCCACCACGCTCGCCAGCGCGCCGACGATCGCCACGACCAGCCAGGGGCCGACCCGGCTCGGCTCGACAGCGATGACGGCTGGGATGGCAAGGGCGGCGGCCCAGAGCCCGGTGCCGATCGCGACGCGCCGCGTCGCCAGATCGGCGTACGGGATCTTCGTCTCGTCGGGTTCCAGCTCGGGCTCGGGCGTGCGCCGCAGCAGCCAGGGGGCGAGGCCAGCAGCCGCGACCCCGCACACGGCCACGAGCGCCGCAGCGGGAACGAGCGCGGTCACGAGGGCCATCGTAGTGTCGCGGCCCGTTCTGGGACGGGCGCCTCACGCCACGGCACGGGCCTCGGGCTCCATGAGCAGTCCCCGGTGGACGCACGCCAGGTGCAGCATGATGGCGTTCGCCTGGGTGCACGAGCCGGAGCCGTCGGCCAGCTGACTGGTCGAGTGGAGGTCGAGGCGCATCCATCCGGCGATCGACTCGAGACTCGCTCCGTCGGCCAGCAGAGCCCGCACGCTGTCCGTGACGAGGCTGGCAGGGATCTCCCGAACCTGGAGTCGACGCAGCTGGGTGGCGTCGAGCGCGAGGAGCCTGCGTGCTGCGTACGGGCTCAGCCGCGAGCGGTGTCGGCCATCGCGGCCGTAGAGCAGACTCCGTACCTGCTGCTGGGGCAGGTCGGCGGCGACGGCGATGACCTGCCACGGGACTGCTGTGGCCGCCATCAGGTGGTGTACGTGGTAGCGGAATGGGGCGGCAGACACCCACAGGGTGGGGAGCTGGGGCGAGACTGGCATTGCAACCTCCTTAGTCACCCCACAAGCCGTTGAGCAGGCCCATTTGTGAGTGACCCGTAAGGCTTTCCACCTGTTGCCACAGCCAGGCCCTACGATCTCGCTTGTCATGGACCCGTCACGGCCGCAGCCGGGCAGGGACCGTACAGTGATGTCGGGCGCGGCAAGCGCCCCTGAGCAGAGGACCGCCGATGCACGAGCAGCGCATTGCTCGCCTCGTGCGTGCGCTGCTGCTCGTAGCCCTGGGAGTCCAAGGACTCACCTCGCCACTGGCCAAGTACGCTCTCCGCGCCATGCCCCACTGCGTGGACGCGTCGCCGATCACGGCGTGGGCGGGCACCGCGGCCCACCTGCTCATGGCGAGTACGGACTGCCCGCAAGGTAGCTACGCCCCGGCTCGCTCGTACCTCGCCGTTGTCCAGGCCGCCTTCGCGTGCTCACTGACCGCACTTGTCTTCGGGTTGGTAACCCTGCTGCTCGCTGTGGGCACAGGGATCCAGACCCGGCGGATGCTCGGCTCGGTGCGCCGGTGGTTCGCCGGCCGCTTCGCAATGCCCGTCGACTGCCTGCTCAGCATCCTGTCACCGCTGCGCCAGCCCGTCCCGGTCCCGGCGTCGGCACGCCCCTTCCGCGCGACGAGCCGCCCGCAGCTCCGTCGTGGTCCGCCGTCCTGCTCCTGCTGAGGACCCGTCTCACCGCCGGCTCGCGCCATCCTCGACCCCTGCACGCGCGCGCCGATCCAGGACCAACGACACAAGGACATTCGCCATGGCGCAGAAGAGCAACAAGCAGAAGAACAACAAGGCGCGCGCGTTCTCCAGCGCGACGAAGAGCGAACCGAAGACCAGCCGCTCCACCACCGAGAGCCAACGTGAGCTCATGCGGTTGCAGCGGGAACGTGAGGCGCGCGAGAAGAAGGTCCGCACCGGCGTCACGATCGGGATCGTGGCCGTGGTCGTCGCCGGGATCCTCGCCGGGCTGATCTGGCTCATCCCGGCGCTGGCGGCCAAGAAGGCCGCAGGGTCAGACCCGTACGCGCTCTCGATCGGATCGGCCACGGCCGGCGTCACCGTCGACATCTACCAGGACTTCATGTGCCCCTACTGCGGGCAGTTCGACCGCGCCCAGGCGTCCGACCTCGCTGCCCTCGTCAACGCGGGGACCGTGAAGGTCGACTTCCACATCATGGCGTTCCTCGACGAATCGTCGAACGGGACGAAGTACTCATCCCGCGCAGCCAATGCTTTCGTCGCGGTCGCTCAGAGGGAGCCGTCCAAGGCCTTGGCGTTCAACACCGCGCTCTACCAGAACCAGCCGCTGGAAGGTTCGAACGGCCTCACCGACACGGAGATCGCCGACCGCGCGCGGCAGGCCGGAGTGAGTGACGCCCTCGCATCGACGTTCGCGAGCATGCAGAACGCCGACTTCGTCAGCAAGTCGAACCAGGCCGCCTTCGACTCCGGTGTCAAGAGCACGCCGACGGTCAAGATCAACGGCACGGTCTTCAAGGGGGACCTCTACACAGCGGGAACGATCAAGGATGCGGTCGCGAAGGCCGGCCCCAAATGAGTGGGCTCCTGGAACGGGCTCATACCGTGAGGCAGAGCAACGTCTGGATCTACACCACGATGATGCTCTCGGCGTGCGTGAGCCTGTTGGCCTCGTTCGTGCTGTCGGTCGACGCCATCGCGCTGGCCAAGAACCCGACCGCGAACCTCGCCTGCAACATCAACGCGACGATCAGCTGCGGCACGGTCGGCATCTCGTGGCAGGCGCACCTGCTGGGGTTCCCGAACGCGTACCTGGGTCTGATGGCCGAGCCCGTGGTCATCACGATCGCGGTGGCCAGCCTGGCGAAGGTGCGGTTCCCGCGCGGCTTCATGCTTGCGGCGCAGGTCATCTACACGCTGGGCCTCATCTTCGCGTACTGGCTCTTCTACCAGGCCATGTTCGTGATCGGCGCCTTGTGCCCGTGGTGCCTCCTGGTGACGTTGTCGACCACGCTGGTCTTCGCTTCACTCACTCATGTCAATCTGCGCGACAACAACCTGTTCCTGCCGGAGCGTGCCCATGAGGCGGCGCGGGCCGGCTTGCGGATGGGCATTGACGTTCTCATCGTCGTCCTGTGGCTGGCCGCGGTCGTGGCGCTCGTCTTCGCGAAGTACGGGCTGGCGCTGTTCGCCTGACGGGGTCCTGACAAGCGTCAGGCGGTGGCCACGAAGTGACCACCGCCTGTCAGGGGTGCGTTGCGTTCAGCGCTGGGCTCGTGTGAACCCGGCGGCCTGCGCGGCCTCTTCGCCTGAGAACCACACATCGGCGATCGTCCGCTCGTACCCGCCCGACTCGGGAACGTGGTACTTCATCGAACGGTCGTTGCCCTTGATCGTGTAGCCCTCCGGCGGCTCGGTGCCCACGTAGGAGCCCTCTCCGAACGGGTTCGTGGGCTCCTCGACCGCCGACTCGTCCAAGGCCTCATCGGCTTCGTCGTCGTCGTCGTCGGCATCGTCGACAGGCTCCGGCTCGGGATCCTTGGGGGCTGGTGTGTCGGTGTAGGTGTAGGCGGGGCTCGGCTCGTGAGGCGCCCATCCCTGGTCCTTCGACCCGAGGAACGTCTTCACGGCCACTGCCGCGGCTCCGATGAGGGCGGCGACCACGGCCAGCTTCACGAAGGTCTTGCCCTTCGACTTCTGCGGCAGCTCCAGCTCGCCCTTCAGCGCGGCGACGCTCGCTCTACCACGGCCTTCGATCTCATCGGCGGCGCCACGGGCATCTTCGAGGATTCCGGCCACGGCCGGGTGCTCAGCAGCCTCGTGAAGCAGTTCGATCAGCTTGGGGATGAGGTCGTTCTGCACAGCCTTCTGGGCCCTTTCCACGGCAGGGCTCACCTTGTCGAGGGCTTCGTTGAGCTGCGGCTGTACGGAGTCGAGCGTGTCGGCGGCGTACTTGGCGGCGGCTACGCGAGCGTGGTCAGCACGCTTCCTCGCGTCGTCCGCCAAGGGACCGACCTTCTCAGCGGCCTGCTCGAGAAGCGGCTGAAGCCGCTCGATGGCGGCATCGAGGGCAGCGGCTCCCCGCTCAGCGGCCGTGTGAGTAGTCTCTGCGGCGGCTTCGCGCAAGGTCTGCTTGCGAAACATC
>JADGPB010000273.1 GCA_017882655.1 Propionibacteriales bacterium | reverse complement strand
TGGTGGTGCGTAGACGACGTCGGATCGGGCGACGACGAACCCATGACGACGATAGAGCCGCAACGCGGCGTTGTCCGACTCGACGTACAAGATGACCTGTCGGCACCCGGTCGTTGCAAGGTGCGCTAAGCCGGCGGTGAGCAGCGCGCCGCCCAGGCCCTGGCCGCTCGCGTCGGGCGCGGTCGCGATCACGTACACCTCGCCCAAGCGACCGCTGTGACGTTTGGTCCAATGGAAGCCAAGCAGCGTCCCCGTGGCGTCGACCGCGACGAGCAGGTCCGCAGGGTCGTACCACGCCTGCGCGGTCCTCTCAGTGAAGTTGTCGTGGTCCATCTCGCCCTGCTCGGGGTGGTCGGCGAAGGCGGCCGCGTTGATCGCGAGCAGAGCGGGCTCGTCGTCGGGCTGGAACCCGCGGATCGTGACGCCCACCGGTACCGGCGCGCGTGACTCCACGAGAGTGAGAGGGCGCTCCAGGATGAGGATCTCGCGGACTCTCGCGTACGAGAACTTCGTGGCGAGGCCCTGAGCGGCCGGAAGGTTACCGAAGGCCCACAGCTCGGTTCCGGGCGCGTCAGCGAGCAGCGCCTCGCACAGGGCCGTGCCGATTCCGGCTCGACGGGCATCCGGGTGGACGCAGAGCTGGGCAGTGCCGGCGAGCGGGTCCTGCTGCGCGTAGCCGACCATCCCGGTCTCGGACCTCGCCACGCAATGGGCCACGGTGTCGTGGTGCAAGGCAAGGAGTGCGGCCTCGTTGAGGGGTGCGATCTCGTCGTGCGCAGTGACCTCGTCGACGAGGCGCTGGACGGCCGCGACCGTAGCCGCATCGAGGGACGAAAGGTTTTCGATCACCTGGTCTGCCACAGCGTGAGCCTAACCGGGGACAAGTCCGTGCGTCTCGTGGGGATCGACCTGCCAGGCGGAGTTTCGGGAAGTACGGCTCGGCCGTCGATCAGATTCCTCAGGGACCGGACGTCAGCGGTTCGCGGAGAAGCGGTAGCCGACGTTACGCACGGTGGAGATGAGGCTCTCGTGCTCGACGCCGAGCTTGGAGCGCAGCCGTCGGACGTGGACGTCGACCGTCCTCGTACCGCCGTAGTAGTCGTAGCCCCACACCTCGGCGAGCAGGTGCTCGCGGGAGAAGACGCGTCCGGGGTGCTGGACCAGGTACTTGAGGAGCTCGAACTCGGTGTACGTGAGGTCGAGCACGCGCTCCTCGAGGGTCACGGAGTACGCGGCCTCGTCGATCACGATGCCGCCGCCGCTGATGGTCTCGGGACCGGCGGGCTGCGAGGTCGTCAGCAGGCGGAGCCTCGCCTCGTACTCGGCAGGTCCGGCGCCGTCGACGATGAAGTCGGCGCAGCCCCACTCGACGGTGATGACGGCCAGGCCGCCAGCGGGTAGCACGGCCATGCGCGGCACGATGATGCCTGCGCTCACGAACGACTGGCAGACGGAGCGCGCCCCGACCAGGTCGTCGCGCGCGTCGATGATGATGACGTCACTGGACGCGGACTCGGTGAGCATCTGGTCCGCCGGCGCGAGCGTTGTGACGCGATGAGCCAGGAGCGAGAGCTCCGGTACGGACGCGTGACTGGACCGGGGAGTGATGAGCAGCACGTTCGCCACGCGCGTCTTCTCCCTTGCATCCGGCTGAACGACGATATCGACACGTCATGGTGCCGATCCGCCCTCTTCGGCGAGGACCCGCACTTCCAGGACTTTAGTCCTATTGACTCTGTCAAGGGGTGCCGGGTCCATGGACCGCAGGGGCTGAAGTGCCCTTCAGGCCTCGAGAATCAGCGTCACAGGACCGTCGTTGACGAGGCTGACCTGCATGTACGCGCCGAAGCGTCCGGTCTCGACGTGCGCGCCTCGTCCCCGCAGTGCCTCGGCGAAGACGGTGACCAGCGGCTCGGCGACGGGTCCCGGGGCGGCGTTGTTCCACGACGGCCGGCGGCCCTTCCGCGTGTCGGCGTAGAGGGTGAACTGGCTCACGACGAGCAGCGGCGCTCCCAGGTCCGCGCAGGACCTCTCGCCGTCCAGGATCCGCAGGTTCCACACCTTGTCGGCGAGCTGGTCAGCCGTGGCGGCCGTGTCGTCGTGGGTCACGCCCACCAGTACGACCAGGCCGGGACTCGGCAGACGTCCGACGAGCTCGCCTTCTACGGTCACCGAGGCTTCCGCCGCCCGCTGCACCACTACTCGCACAGATCAGAACCTAGGCGATGAGGAAGGCGCACGCAGGGTCGCCCACTCAGCACCTGAGGCCCCGGGCCTACGCTGGGGATTGTGACCATCCATCACGAACACCCCTTCGTGGACTCTCCGGCCTCGCGCGACGCCCTGCGTCAGTTCCGCGGGCGACTGCCGGCGCCGGTGACCGTGGTGGCGACGGGCGACGGCTCGGCAAGGGTCGGGCTCACCGTCTCGTCGTTGCTCATCGTGCCGGGAGAGCCGGGCTACCTCGTGGTGATGGTCGATCCGGACAGCGACCTCGCGACGGCGCTGGAGCCGGACGGGCTGCTCACCGTGTCGGTACTCGGGCCAAACGACACGTACCTCGCCGAAGCGTTCGCCGGACTGGCGCCCGCGCCGGGTGGGATGTTCCGCCTCGGCAGGTGGGCCCAGACCGACTGGGGTCCCGTACTCGAGGGTTCCGCGTGGCTCGCCGCGACGGTGACCGACGTCCATCCGGTCGGCCGGGCCCTGCAGGTCTGCGCACGTGTGGAGAGCGTCGATCTGTCCCGTACGGGCGTGCTCGTCCATCAACGTGGGCGCTACCTCACCCTCGACGACCGCGGTCGCCTGCACTGACGAGCCGCGGCCACGCCTCGTACCGACCGCATAGACTGCCCGCGTGGCGTTGGCGGAACCTTGGGTGCTGATCGTCGCGACCGCTGTGATCGGCGTGATCGCGCTCGTAGTGCTGGTGAGGATCCTGCTCGCCGCCCGTACCGACAAGGAGTGACATGGCGTTCGAGATCCCCAGCGACCTGAGCCCCAACCTCCTCGGCGTGGCGTGGCTCATCGGCCGATGGGAAGGAACCGGCCACGGTCAGTGGCCGGACACCGGCGAGTTCACGTACGGCTGCCAGATCGACTTCGCCGAGAACGGCGGGAACTACCTCCACTACCTGATGCAGACGTACGAACTGGGCGAGGACGGCACCGCCACCAAACCGCTCGGCATGGAGACCGGCTTCTGGCGGCCGCAGCCCGACGGCGCGATCGAGGTGTCGCTGGCGCACCCCGACGGCTACGCCGAGCTGTGGGAGGGCACGATGACCGGCGCCAAGATCGAGCTGCGCACCGACGCGGTCGTACGGCCCGTGAGCTCGGCCGTCGAGTACACCGGCGGCCACCGCCTGTACGGCAATGTCGAGTCCGACCTGCTGTGGACGTTCGACCGCGCCACGACCGACGTCGCGCTGCAGCCGTACCTGTGGGCCCGACTCCAGCGAGTGTCATGACCGCGGTTCTGGCGACCGTCGGCCCCGACGCCGGGGTCGCCTGGCACTACGGCAACCCCACTGCAGAGGGCCGCGCCCTCGAGGCCGGTGCCGGTGTTGTCGACCTGTCGAACCGCGAGGTGGTCACGATCTCCGGCTCAGACCGGTTGAAGTGGCTTCACTCCCTGACGAGCCAGGTGTTCGAGGGACTCGCGCCCGGCGTGGCGAACACCGCGTACATCCTGTCGCCGAACGGCCACATCGAGCATGCGATGTACGGGGTGGACTTTCGTGACACGTACTGGGCCTGGACGGAGCCCGGCCGCGGCGCCGACCTGGTCGCCTGGCTCGACTCGATGCGGTTCATGATGCGGGTCGAGGTGACACTGAGGAGCGAGTACGGGCTGGTGTGGCGGACCGGCGAGCCCGTCGGCGGGCTGTCTCGCGCCGGCGCGGACTCGTTGGGTGGCTACGAGACTTTCGTCCCACGCGACGAGGTCGGCGCGCTGGTCGCTGCCGGGACGCCTGTCGGCACCTGGGCGTACGAGGCGCGGCGGATCGACATCGGTATCCCACGCATCGGCGTCGACACCGACGACCGGACGATCCCCAACGAGCTAGGGGTGCCGTCGGCGGCCGTCGCGCTCGACAAGGGCTGCTACCGGGGTCAGGAGACGGTCGCCCGCGTGCACAACCTGGGACGGCCGCCGCGCCGGCTCGTACGGCTCCAGCTGGACGGATCGCTGTCCGAGCTGCCGGCCGTAGGCGCCGACCTGCTGAGTGACGGCAAGGTCGTCGGCCGCGTCGGTGGCTCCTCGCGTCACCACGAGCTGGGGCCTATCGCGCTGGCCCTGGTCAAGCGAGGCGTACCGATCGACGCCCCCCTCACCGCGGACGGCATTGCGGCGAGCCAGGAACCCCTCGTAGACCCCGAAGCGGGCGT
>JADGPB010000272.1 GCA_017882655.1 Propionibacteriales bacterium | reverse complement strand
TCGGGTACGTCCAGTCGCTGCTCCTCGACGCGATCACCGGCTGAGCCCACCCCGGGCCCCAGCCAACCCCCGACGCCCCAGCCAACCCCCGACGTCACAGGCAAAACTCCGACGTCACAGGCAAAACTTTGCCTGTGACGTCGGAGTTTTGCCTGTGACGTCGGGGGCTTCAGCGCAGGTCGGTGGGTGGTTCGACGCGAGGCGGGAGGACCGGGGCCGGGCCGACGCGTGCGGCCAGCAGTCCGATGACCGGAATTGCCGTGCCGAGCATCGGCCAGATCGGCCAGTAGTAGCTGCCGAGGCCGCTGCTGAACAGCCAGATGACATTGAACAGCAGCGCGAGGCCGAGCCAGCTGACGATCGATCGGGCCAAAACGACCTGTGGCGCGCTGCGTCGTTCTGGGGCCAGGGCGGGCACGATCGGCGGCGGCGACGACTCGACCGGGAGCAGCCGAGAGTCGGGGCCGACCGCGGACGGGAGCGTGACATCGGCGATCAGGTCGTTGAGCTCGCCGAGAGAGGTGGCCGAGTCCGCACGTTCGACTCTCTCCGCGAGTTCGGTCCGCGTGAGTCGCCCGTCGGCGTGCGCCAACCGCAGAGTCGTGTCGGCGTAGTCGCGGTCGGATGTGGACGGCCGGAGCTTGGGCGCCACGGTCGGGTCGACGCTGAATCCTGGATAGGGCGGGTTCTGCCACTGGGACATGTCATGCCTCCTCACCCATCACGCTAGTCAGGCTCGTGAAACGCGGATAGGGGTCGCGGCCTATGGATCGGGCCCTGTACGCGCGGAACTCGTACGATGTGGCGGTGACATCTACTCCCCGGGACGCGCCGATCGGGATCTTCGACTCGGGCTTCGGCGGGCTCACGGTCGCGCGGTCGATCTTCGACCAGCTGCCGGGCGAGGACATCATCTACCTGGGCGACACCGCGCGGGCGCCGTACGGTACCAAACGGATCGCCGAGGTACGTGCGTACGCGCTGCAGTGCCTCGACCACCTCGTCGACCTGGGCGTGAAGTCGCTTGTCATCGCGTGCAACAGCGCGTCGGCGGCGGTGCTGAGGGATGCGCGCGAGCGGTACTCGATCCCCGTCACCGAGGTCATCCTGCCTGCTGCCCGAAGGGCCGTCGCGGCGACCAAGACCGGGCGGGTCGGCGTGATCTGTACGACCGCGACCGCGACCTCCCGCTCGTACGACGACGCCTTCGCCGCAGCCCCTCAGATCAAGCTGACGACCTCGGCCTGCCCGAGGTTCGTCGACTTCGTCGAGGCGGGCGTCACGGGCGGATCCGAGCTGTTGGCCGTGGCCGAGGAGTACCTCGCGCCGATCCAGGAGGCGGGCGCCGACACGTTGATCCTCGGCTGTACGCACTACCCGCTGCTGACCGGCGTCATCTCCTACGTGCTCGGCGACGACGTGACCCTCGTCTCGAGCGCCGAGGAGTGCGGCAAGTCCACGTTCTCCTCGCTGACGCGACGCGACCTGCTGCAGCCCTTGCCACGGGACGGCTACCGCCGGTTCCTCACGACGGGCAACCCGGAGAAGTTCGCGGGCATCGGCCGTCGGTTGATGGGCGACTTCGTCGCCGACGTCGAGCCGCTGCCGGAGCTCGCGAGTAACGATCTCGGACTTGTCAGTTTCCCCAGATAGGGTCGCCCTCATGGCACGAATCGACGGCCGCGAGGCCGACCAGCTCCGGGATGTACGGATCACACGCAACTGGCTCGACCACGCGGAAGGATCGGTCCTCGTCGAGTACGGCAAGACCCGGGTCCTCGTCGCGGCGAGCGTGTCCGAGGGAGTGCCTCGCTGGCGCAAGGGGAGCGGACTGGGCTGGGTGACCGCCGAGTACTCCATGCTGCCGCGCGCCACGCACACCCGCTCCGACCGCGAGTCGGTCAAGGGCCGCATCGGCGGCCGCACCCATGAGATCTCGCGTCTCGTCGGGCGTTCGCTGCGAGGCATCATCGACTACTCCGCGCTCGGCGAGAACACGATCCAGCTCGACTGCGACGTGCTGCAGGCCGACGGCGGTACACGTACGGCCTCGATCACCGGTGCGTACGTCGCGCTCGCCGACGCTGTGACCTGGCTGCGGGAGCGCAAGCTGCTCATCCGTGAACCGCTCAAGGACTCCCTCGCCGCGGTGAGCGTCGGCATCGTCGGCGGCAAGGAGCTGCTCGACCTCGCGTACGTGGAGGACTCCGCGGCCGATGTCGACCTCAACATCGTGGCCACGGGCGACGGCCGGTTGATCGAGGTCCAGGGCACCGCCGAGGCGGAGCCGTTCAGCCGTCAGCAGCTCGACAGGCTGCTCGACCTGGGGCTCGCCGGCTGCGCAGCGCTCACGCGGGTGCAGCAGGAAGCGTTGCGCGGATGAAACTGCTCATCGCATCGGGCAACGTCAAGAAGGTCGTCGAGCTGCGGCGCCTCGTCGCGCAGGCGGGGCTGTCCCTCGACGTGGTCGGGCTGAGCGACGTGGCGTCCTACGAGGAGCCGGCCGAGACCGGTGACACGTTCGAGGCGAACGCGCTCATCAAGGCGCGCGCGGGGGCTGCGGCGACGGGCCTGCCGACGCTGGCCGACGACTCGGGCATCGAGGTCGACGTGCTCAACAAGATGCCCGGGGTGCGGTCCGCGCGATGGGCCGGACCGGGCTCGAGCGACACCGAGAACCTGGAGCTCCTGCTGCGCCAGATCAGCGACGTAGAGGTGGGGCGCCGCCGGGGCCGGTTCGTGTGCGCCATGGCGCTCGTGAGGCCCGACGGCGCCGACGAGGCGCTCCGTCGCACGATGGAAGGCGTCGTCATCGACGCTCCGCGAGGGAGCAACGGCTTCGGTTACGACCCGATCTTCGTCACCGACGAGCATTCGGTAACCAATGCGGAGCTGTCGCCAGACGAGAAGGACGCGATCAGCCATCGCGGCCAGGCCGTACGGGCCATGCTGCCGCTCCTGGCGAGGTTGGAGAAGCAGTCGTGAAGGTCTACCTCGATCTGTTAGAGCGTGTACTGGCCGAGGGCGTCAAGCGCGACGACCGTACGGGCACGGGCACCCTCTCGGTGTTCGGTCACCAGATGCGCTTCGACCTGAGCCAGGGCTTCCCGATGCTCACCACGAAACGGATCCACGTCCGCAGTGTGTTCGGTGAGCTGCTGTGGTTCCTCCGCGGTGACACCAATGTCGCGTGGCTCCACGAGAACGGCATCACGATCTGGGACGAGTGGGCCGACGAGAACGGCGATCTGGGGCCCGTGTACGGAGCGCAGTGGCGCTCGTGGCCGACGCCAGACGGCCGCCACGTCGACCAGATCTCGCAGGTGATCGATCAGATCCGGAGCAACCCCGCGTCGAGGCGTCACATCGTCAGCGCCTGGAACGTGGGCGAGCTCGACAAGATGGCGTTGCCGCCCTGCCACGCGTTCTTCCAGTTCTACGTGGCCGACGGCCGTCTGAGCTGCCAGCTGTACCAGCGGTCGGCCGACATCTTCCTGGGCGTCCCGTTCAACATCGCCTCGTACGCGCTGCTGACCCACCTCGTCGCCCACGTCACGGGGCTGGAGGTCGGCGACTTCGTCCACACGCTCGGCGACACCCACCTCTACCTCAACCACATCGACCAGGCGAAGAAGCAGCTCGCCCGAGAGCCGCGGCCCCTACCGACCCTGTGGCTGAACCCCGACGTGACCGCGATCGACGCGTTCACCCTCGATGACATCCGCGTCGACGGCTACGATCCCCTCCCCGGGATCAAGGCACCGATCGCGGTCTGACAAGGAGCGACACCGTGAACCAGCGCACGCTCACCGCGATCGCCGCCTTCGCGCGCAACCGCGTCATCGGACGCGACAACGGCATGGCCTGGAACCTTCCCGAGGATTCGGCGAGGTTCAAGAAGGTCACGATGGGCGGCGTCCTCATCACGGGCAGGCGCACCCACGAGAGCATCGGCTTCCCACTGCCCGGCCGGGTGACGCTCGTCGTGACCCGCGACCCCTCGTACACCGACGAACGCGTACGCATCGTCCACTCGGTCGCCGAGGCACTCGAGGCGCTCCACGACTACCCCGACCGCCGGTGGTGGGTCTCCGGCGGCGGAGAGATCTACCGGCTGTTCTGGGACCACCTCACCGATCTCGACGTCACCGAGGTGCACGAGGAGCCCGAGGGCGATGTGAAGTTCCCCGAGATCGACCCGGCTGTCTGGCGGGAGACGGCGCGCAACTCGCGGGAGTTCTTCGACTTCGCCGAGTACACCCGTATCGGCCCCGCGCTGCCGCTGGACTGACGATGAGGCAGACGGCCTCGATCCTCCACCTCGACCTCGACGCGTTCTTCGCGTCGGTCGAGCAGCGAGACAAGCCCTCGCTGCGCGGCAAGCCCGTGATCGTCGGCGGGCTTGGCGGTCGTGGCGTC
>JADGPB010000271.1 GCA_017882655.1 Propionibacteriales bacterium | reverse complement strand
ACATCCCCCGTGAACACGTTCTGCATCGTCCGAACCCATCACGCGACCGGCGCTGAGTGCAAGGGATTTCGATCACGGCCAGGCCGCGAGTTGTCCACAACCCGCGATCCTGCACGAACTTTCCACAGATTCCAGGTGCAGGTAGAAGCTGCGACGCATGCGGGTGATCCTGGGCAGGTGCACCCTGCCCGCCCTTGGATCCTTCCCACTGAACCCACGCGCCGATCGGACCTGATGCGCCTCGGGATCACCTCACGGATGATCCGTACGGGACTGGCGATGGGCACGCTCGTCCCGGTCAGGCACGGGGTCGACCTCGCCGCCGGGCTCGAGCTGCCCGCCGCGCTCGCCATCCTGGATGGTGCCGCTCGCGTGATCTGCGCATCCATGCTTCCGTCCATCCGCCGACGGGACTACAGCAACCCGCGGCTGGTGCGCGCGGCCGTGGAGCTGCTCGAGGAGGCAGCGGAGTCGGCTGGGGCCGTACGGCTCACTCAAGCTCTCTGCCTGGTCTGCCCGATCCGAGAGTCTGCGCCCGAGTCGGTGTCGGCTGGGCACATCTTTCTCTCGGGACTCCCGATGCCGACGTTTCAGGCCGAGATCGCGACGCCGCTCGGCACGTACTTCGCTGACTGTCTCCGGGAGGAGCAAAGGCTTATCGGCGAGTGCGACGGTGCGATGAAGTACGACGACCCGAGAGCGCGCCTCGACGGTGAATCCTCCGAAGTTGTCGTCAAACAGCTCCAGAAGCGGCGAATGACGACAACTTCGGGGTACGCCAGCTCGGGCGCGTGCTGATAGACGCAAATGGCGACCACTTCGGGGGAATGACCCGGCTTGACGGGTGGGGCAGACTCACTCCCGTGGATCCGAAGCCCCGGTACGGTCTCGAAATGCTCATCGTGCTGTTCCTGGGACTGGGCAGGTCAGCGGTGTACTCGGTGCTGTCGATCATCGAGTCGCTCACGCGGCCGAACCAGCCGCTCAACCAGCAGACGACCACGCTCAACACGTCTGCGGTACCGGACCGGCCCTGGCTCGACCTGGCGTACCAGGTCACGTACATCGTGTTCCCCCTCGTACAGGTCCTGCTCGTCCTGTACCTCCTGCACCTCACGCACCAGCACGCCCGGCGGCTGATCGGGTTCGACCTGCAGCGCCCGGGGCGCGACCTCGCGTGGGGCTTCGGGATCGCCGCCGGCATCGGCATCCCCGGGCTCGGCATCTACCTCGGCGCCCGCGCCCTCGGCCTCAACACCAACGTCGACCCTGCCAACCTCGCCGCGAACTGGTGGACGGTACCGGTGCTGGTCGCCCTCGCCGCGATGAACGGCATCGTCGAGGAGGTGACGATGCTCGGGTACGTGCTGACGCGCTTCGCGGACCTCGGCCAGAAGCCGTGGGTGGGGATCGTCGTCTCGGCGCTCATCCGCGGCTCGTACCACCTGTACCAGGGCTTCGGCGGCGCCGTCGGCAACTTCCTCATGGGCCTGGCCTTCGGCTGGCTGTACAAACGGTTCGGACGGGTGATGCCCCTTGTCGTTGCGCACACGATCCTCGACGTCGTGTCCTTCGTCGGCTACGCCCTCGCCAAGCCGTACCTGCACTGGTTGTAGGGGCGGGCCGATTCCGCGGTTCATCATGTTAAGTAGGTGAGTTGTCGCTTCTCATGGCCAATTGGCCATGAGAACCTGCGATTCGCCTGCTTAACATGATGAACCGAAGGGTCAGCGGCCCCACGCGCTGACGGGCTGCGCATCTTGGCCTCGCCCCCACGGCTGGATATCTCACGAGGGCGCTGTCCCTGCGCCGTTAGGCTGTGCGCCATGCGCGTTGGAGTCTTCGGGGCCACTGGCCAGGTCGGTCGAGTCATGCTCACCCTGCTCGCGGAGCGGAAGTTCCCGTACGACGAGCTGCGGGTCTTCTCCTCGGCGCGTTCGGCAGGCAGGACGGTGACGTGCGGCGGCAAGGAGTACGTGGTCGAGGACACCGAGACCGCTGACTTCACCGGCATCGACATCGCGATCTTCTCCGCCGGCGCGACGATGTCCGCCGAGTACGCGCCGAAGGTTGCCGAGGCCGGCGCCATCGTCGTCGACAACTCGTCCGCCTGGCGCAAGGACCCCGACGTACCGCTCGTGGTGTCCGAGGTGAACCCCGGCGACACGCTGAACCCGCCCAAGGGCATCATCGCGAACCCGAACTGTACGACGATGGCCGCCATGCCGGTCCTCAAGCCGCTGCACGACGAGGCGACGCTGACCCGGCTGATCGTGGCCACGTACCAGGCCGTCTCCGGCTCGGGCGTCAAGGGCGTCGCCGCCCTGACCAACCAGGTCGCCGCCGCCGGTGACGCATCCGGGCTGGCGATCGACGGCGACGCGGTCCCGCTCGGCGACCCCACCCCGTACGTGCTGCCGATCGCCTACAACGTCATCGCCTACGCCGGGAAGCTCGTCGACGACGGCACCGGCGAGACCGACGAGGAGCAGAAGCTCCGTCACGAGACGCGCAAGATCCTCCACATCCCTGGGCTCGCCGTCGCCGGTACGTGCGTACGGGTGCCGGTCTACTCCGGCCACTCGCTCGCGATCCACGCCGAGTTCGCCTCGCCGATCACGCCCGAGCGTGCGACCGAGCTGCTGCGTGCCGCGCCGGGCGTCGAGCTCGCGGACGTACCGAACCCCCGCTACGCCGCGGGCAAGGACCCGTCGTTCGTGGGCCGGATCCGCGTCGACCAGTCCGTACCGGACGGCAAGGGCCTCGTCCTGTTCGTCTCGAACGACAACCTCCGCAAGGGTGCCGCGCTCAACGCGATCCAGATCGCGGAGATCCTCGCGGGCAGGCTCTCCCGATGACGATCGCGCTGCTCGGCGTCGGCATGATGGGCGAGAACCTCCTGGCGGGTCTGCTGGCGAGCGGGATCTCGCCCGACGAGATCGTCGGCACCGACCTACGTCCCGAGCGGCAGCGTGAGATCACCGCGAAGTACGGCGTCAAGGTCGTCAGCGACAACGCCGAGGCCGTGGCCGGCGCGGACACCGTCGTCGTCATCGTCAAGCCGTACGACGTCGCGGCCGCGCTCGACGGCATCTCCTCGGCCCTCGCGCCCGGCGCGCTCGTGGTCTCGCTCGCGGCAGGCGTCGAGCTCGCCGTCCTCGAGGCGCACGTTCCTGTCGGCACGCCGGTCGTACGGGTCATGCCGAACACGCCCGCATCCGTCGGCGAGGGCATGTCGGCGGTGACCGGCGGCACGTCCGCGACCGCCGAGCACGTCAGCCGTACCTCCGACCTCCTCGCCGCCGTCGGCCAGGTCGTCACCGTGCCCGAGAAGTACCTCGATGCCGTCACGGCCGTCTCAGGGTCAGGCCCCGCCTACGTCATGTACATCGCCGAGGCCATGATCGACGCCGGCGTCCTGCTGGGGCTGCCGCGTGACATTGCGACCACTCTCGCGACCCAGACCCTGTACGGATCGGCCAAGCTCCTCCGCGACTCCGGCACCCACCCCGCAGTGCTGCGCGAGAACGTCACCTCGCCTGGCGGTACGACGGCGGCCGCGCTCCGTACCCTCGACGACTTCCGTGTGAAGGCAGCGTTCATCGCGGCCATGGAAGCCTGCCGCGACCGCAGCCAGGAGCTGGCCGCCCAGGCACGTACGCACTGAAGCGCCGGGCGACCGACCCAGCCCCGCGTCTGGATACGATGGCCGCATGGCGCAGGAGCTGGTGGTCGGCTACAACCCGTTGCCCGCGGCGGAGCGGGTGGCGCATTACCAAGGGCTCGTACGGTCACGCCTGATCTGGCTCGGCATCGGCGTCGTACTGCTGGTGGGCCTGTGGTTCTGGCTGCGTGACCAGCTGGACACCGCTTCGACGATCTGGCTGTTCGTCCTCGGCCTCGGGTTCTCCGGCATCTGGCTGGTGATCGCGATCATCCTGTACCTCGCCGCCCGACGCGGACTCGACAGGATCAATGCGACGCAGGGGTACGCGATCAGGGTCGACCCGCAAGGCATCGAGGTCGCCGGGAAGACCGTGACGTGGCCGGATGTGGCCGGCATCGCGACCGTACGCCGCGGACTGGGCGGCCAGCCGCGGCTCACCCTGCGGGACACGTCCGGAGTCACGGCGTCCGTACCGATCACGTTCCTCGACACCCTGCCCGGCACTCTCGACTCGGCGATCCGCGCCTACTCGCGCGGCAGCCAGTGGATCGACACGTCGAAACTCGGCAACTGACGCTCTGCTCAACGCCCCGACCCCCCGAGGCGCAACAGGTCGTGAAAGACTGACCAGGTCCAACGAACACAGGAGCTGACATGCCCATTGCTACCCCTGAGGTGTACGCCGCGATGCTCGATGCGGCCAAGGCGAATTCGTACGCCTTCCCGGCCATCAACATCACGAGCTCGCAGACCCTCAACGCCGCC
>JADGPB010000270.1 GCA_017882655.1 Propionibacteriales bacterium | reverse complement strand
TTCCGCGGTACGGAGTCGCTCTTGGGCGGCCGTGTGGGCGAGCTCGATCTCGTCAACCTCACGCTGCGCACCGTCACGCTCGTCCACGGCTTCGGCGAGCCGCTGCCGAGCGGCAACCAGCTCGACATCGGGTTTCGGCTCGGGCACCACACGTACGGCCGGAGGCTCGGGCGCAGTCGTCTCCGCTTCGACCGCCTCCTGCGCCTCCCCCTGGTTGCGATCGGCGGCCTGCCGGTCGACCCACGCCTCGAGCTGGGCACCGACGGCGTCGGAGAGGTCGACCTCGCCGAACCCCGCGTACACGAGGCTCCTCACCAGGCAACCAGACCGTACGGCGGCGGCCGCGGACGCATCGGCTGCCACCGCGGTCAGGGTGTGCCCCACCTCGGCCCAGGACGCAGGGCTGGCCGTGATCCCCTGCGTGGCCAGAAGCATGTCGAGCCGCCGCTGCACGGCGTGCTCCAGCTCACGCCGCCGGGGTGCGAGCGAGGTGACCCGTGCCATGTCGAGCTCGGATTGCGCCTGGCGCATCCTGGCGCCGAGGTCTATCAGCTCGTCCAGCTCGGTGGACCCCGCACGGGCGAGCAGGTTCAGGTACCCAGCGGCCACCGTCGGACGCCTCAACGCGGCGATCTGCCCTGCGAGCGCCTTGTCACCGACCGCACGGGCCTGCTTCGCCAGCTCTGCACGACGCGCAACGAAACCTGCGGGATCCGCTCCGTACAGCTCGTCAGCAGCAGCGCTCAGCGGAGCCGCTCCCCCTCGGTAAGCGTTCTTCAGTAGATCAAAGGGACTAATCTCTTCGTCCGTTCCTGATAGTTCAGATAATCTTCTCCAAGCTCTTCGAGCATGAACTTCTCCTCTACTCGCATTCGGTAGAGATATCCAAGGGTTACAGGGATCATCATGACCAGGACCGATAGCCAGTTCGATATCGACGTTGAGATCCCGAAGAAGATGATCAGCTGTCCAAGATACCCGGGGTGTCGGATGTACTTGTATAGGCCTGCTTCAACCAGTCTATGGTCCTCCACTTTCGCAACAGAGTAGGTGAAGTACCGTTTCAGAGTCAGTATCGAATGAACTCTGATCACCAGCCCTATCACGACCAATGCCATACCAATTGCGAAGAAGGTGTTCCAAGGATAGACCCGGCCGATCCTGGTCGCGCCGATCGAGAATGACAATGCATAGCCAACAGTGATGAGGACGTACAGCAGGCGCAGGCTGCCTAGGTCACTCGACGTTGTCACCTTGCTCTTGCTTCGCTGTCTCAGGTTCATGAATGCTTCGAAGAATCCGTACAGGAATGAAACGGTGATGATCACTGCAATTCTCAGGTCCATAGTTCTCTCTCCTGTGCCATCCCTCCAGGATGGCTCCTTGCCGTCGAGCCTTGAAAGTCGACAAGGTTGTTCTGTTGCGGGTTCCTACGCGGGCGAGGCCGGACTCCGGCGCAGCATGCCTACCCCGAGCCAAACCAACCAGATGATGAGCCCCAATCCATAGACAACCATCAGGGGAAGCCAAGCCAGGACAACCGAGAGGATGCCTGCAACGCCGATCACCAAGCCGAAGTAGTTCAAAACCCTGGGAAGCTCCCTTGCCCGCAAGGCCGCCCAACCCAGCAGGAGGAACCACAGGGCGTTGACCATCGTTTCCCCGCCGCCTCCGCCCAAACCCGTCTCCACAGAGTCGAGCGTCAGCCAGACCGTTGCAGCTCGGGCCGGGTCTTCGCCATACAGTTTGACGACTGTGCTCAAGTTGTTGATCGAGAGTGTGCCGATCACAATGACCAGGAAGGCCCAGATCAGTCCAAAGGTGGTCGCAGCCTGCGCCAGCACAGGTGAGCCAGCCTTCAATCGCTCATGGAGCGCCAGTGACACGAAGATCAGACTCACGCCGAAGACCAGGTACTGGATTTGGTACAAGACCTGCAACAGAGCATGGTTGGCCGCAAAGAACGCCACGGCCTGGCCTGGGTCGTCGCTACCGTAGCCTTTGGAGGACAAGGTGCCCAACATCACAAGGGCCAGAAGGTTTGTTGCTGCCCCGATCAGAGCGGCAATGCCACCCGTCTTCTGCAAATTCTTCATTTCTTCCTCCATCTCTGAACGATATGGATGAGTTTCATTGAAGTGAATTGCATGTAATTGTGGCCGGCTGTACTTTCCAGCGCCCGCTCAATCCTCGCTGAAGTCAGTGCCTGTCACTTCTGAGAGGTGGTGCCGGACGCGCTCGATCTCCTCGATGCTCGGCACTTCGTTCGTCGTACCCATGATTGCCGCGCCGATGCGGCCGGTCTCGCTCGGTACGACGCCGGCACCGCGCAGCTCGACGACGATGTCGAGAATCTCGTCCTTCGTCAGGCGACGGCTGAGAAGGGCGATGAGCGGTACGAAATCGGCCGCGGGCACACCTGAAGGATAGCCCTGACGAACCCAAGCTATCAGCCGCTTCGTGACACTTCTGCGTGCCTCGGAGTCCCAGGTGCGCGGCTCGGTCACAGGACGGGTTTCGTTCGCGGTCGGTGCTATGGGCTCGGCGATCGGTTCAGTCGGTGGGGCCTCATCGCTGTGTTCGACATCGTCCGGACTCTCGTTGTCCACCATGGCGAGCGGCCAACCCACCCCGGCCAGCCTTGCCGACACCCTGGCCACCTCGTCGTCGGTCGCGGGCTGGAGCGTCTTGCGCCGGATCGCGGCTCGGATGCGCTCTTCGACGTCGGTCACGGTGCTGCCGGCGATCGTCTGCGCGATGGCGATGATCTCCTCGTCCGTCAGCTGGCGGTGGAGGATGCCGAGCAAAGCCACGTAGTCCTGCTGGGGAACCCCGTCGGGGTAGCCGGCGCGCAACCAGCCCACGACGCGCGCCACCACGTTGCGAGAACGGCCGGCCCGCGCCACGGAGCTACTTCTTCCGGAAGGTGGGGAGGAGATGGTCGAAGACGAGGCTGTAGCCCATACCCGTGGCGACGATCCACGAGATCCCGAGCAGGATCGCCAGGATCACCACACCGAAGCACACGACCGCCAGTACCTTGCCGACGCGGCGCGGCTTCATATCGACCGCGATCTCGGCCGAACCGCCCGCACCGTACGCGAGGGCCCGCATACCGAGCGAGAAGATCACCGGCAGACCAGCGCCGAGCAGGAGCGCGGCGAAAAGGACCTGGGCGCCGGCTTGCAGCGCAAGCAGCAGCTGGTTCATCGCACGACCTCCTTCACCGACTCGACCGGGAGCGCCTCGTCAGCGCTGGCATCCCACTCGTCGGTCACATTGTGATGGCCCACGGGGTTCTTGCGCGAGTGCCAGAAGATATAGCCCGCACACATGACGAGGATCACGAAGATCGCGATCGCGCCGGCGAGCCCGCCGATGAGGTGCCCGATGGCCCACGTGAGGGCCCCCATCAACGCCGCGGACGGCAAGGTGATGAGCCAGGCGACGAGCATGCGGAGTGCGACGGCCCAGCGAACCTGCGCGCCCTTGCGTCCGAGCCCGGTACCGATGATCGACCCGGTCGCGACGTGCGTCGTCGACAATGCGAACCCGAGGTGGCTGGACACGATGATCGTTGCGGCGGAGGCCGAGTCGGCCGCCAGGCCCTGCGGCGAGTCGATCTCGACGAGACCCTTGCCGAGGGTACGGATGATGCGCCAGCCGCCGATGAACGTACCCATCGCGATCGCCAGCGCACAGGCCCCCTTGACCCAGAGTGGGACGGCCGTGAGGTCGTGCCAGTTTCCGGATGCAATCAGAGCCAGCGTGATGATGCCCATCGTCTTCTGGGCGTCGTTCATGCCGTGGGCGAGGGAGATCAGAGAGGCGGAGCCGATCTGGCCCCAGCGGAAACCGTCGTTGCGGAACTTCTCGGCGACTCCGGCGGTGATCTTGTAGATCAGCCAGGTGCCGGTCATGGCGACCACGGATGCGATCACGGGCGACAGGAGGGCGGGCAGGATCACCTTGCCCACGACGCCGTCGAGCTTGGCGCCGGTGCCGATCCATTTGACGGCCGAGAAGCCGAGGCCTGCGATCGTCGCGCCGATGAGACCGCCGAACAGCGCGTGCGAGGAGGAGCTGGGCAGGCCGAGCAACCACGTCAGCAGGTTCCACAGGATGGCCCCGACGAGACCCGCCAGCACGATGAGCAGCAGTGCGCTGCCGCCGTTGGCGGTGAGCGCTGCGTCGGGCGCTCCGGTGCTGTCCTGGATCCGGATCACCGAGTTGGTGACCGTCAGCGCCACTTGAACACTCAGGAATGCCCCGACAAGGTTGAGGATCGCCGAAAGTGCTACAGCCGACTTCGGCTTGAGCGCGCCGGTGGCGATCGACGTCGCCATTGCGTTGGCCGTGTCGTGGAACCCGTTCGTGAAATCGAATGCCAAGCTCGTCAGGATCACCATTCCGAGCACGATCATGGGGGCTATGTCCACACACTGATCGTCT
>JADGPB010000269.1 GCA_017882655.1 Propionibacteriales bacterium | reverse complement strand
GCCACGCCGATGCGCTGCCGCTGACCGCCGGAGAACTCGTGCGGGTAGCGGTTGTAGTGCTCAGGGTTGAGACCGACGCGCTCCATGAGCTCCTGCACGGCCTTCTTCACGCCGCCGGGCGGTGTCACCTTCTGGATCTCGAACGGCGCCGCGATGATCTGACCGATCGGGTGGCGGGGGTTCAACGAGCCGTACGGATCCTGGAACACCATCTGCATCTCGCGCCGCAGGATCCGCAGCTCCTCGCCGTGAGCGTGCGTGACGTCGCGACCCTCGAACTCGATTGTTCCGCCGGTGGGCTCGAGGAGCTTGAGGATCGTGCGGCCGGCAGTGGACTTGCCGCAGCCGGACTCGCCGACGAGCCCGAGGGTCTCGCCTGGTTCGAGTGACAGCGACAGCCCGTCCACGGCCTTCACCGGAGCACCCTCGCGGCGGAAGATCTTCTGGCTGTACGTCGGGAAGTACTTCTTGAGATCAGTAACAGTCAGCAGGCTCACGATTCCCCCTACAGCTTCGGAGCGACACGCTCGGCGAAGATCTCCGCGCGCTTGGGGACAGGAATGTGGCACCGCGAGTCGTGCTTCGGGTACGACTCGAGGAGCTGCGGTTCGTCGACGTTGCACGGACGCGGCGAGAACTCCGTGAACGCGCAGCGAGGGCTGAACGCACAGCCCGGCGGTACGTTGATGAGCGACGGCGGGTTGCCGGCCACAGGCACCAGACGGTCCAGCTTGACCCGGTCGAGGCGAGGCATCGAGCTGAGCAGGCCCCACGTGTACGGGTGGTCAGGCTGGTGGAACAGGTCGTCGACCTCCGCGTACTCCACGCACCGTCCGCCGTACATGACGAGCACGTCGTTCGCGATCTCCGCGACAACACCGAGGTCGTGGGTGATCATGATGATCGTGGACCCGAACTCTGCCTGCAGGTCGCGCATCAGGTCGAGGATCTGAGCCTGTACGGTCACGTCGAGGGCCGTCGTCGGCTCGTCGGCGATGAGCAGCTCGGGATTGTTGATGAGCGCCATGCCGATCATCGCGCGCTGGCGCATTCCACCGGAGAACTCGTGCGGGTACTGGTCGTAGCGCCTGTCGGGATTGGGGATGCCGACCCGTCCGAGCATGTCGACGACCCTGGTGCGAGCGGCCTTCTTCGAGACCTTCTCGTGTACCTGGATCGCCTCGGTGAGCTGGGTCCCGATCGTGTAGTACGGGTGGAGCGCCGACAGCGGGTCCTGGAAGATCATCGCCAGCTTGCGGCCCCGGAGGCTCCGGAGCTCCTCGTCGGAGACCGCCAGCAGGTTCTCGTCGTCGAGCCAGATCTCTCCGGAGACATGGGCCCTCGTCCCCCTGTGCAGACCCATGATGGCCAGCGAGGTCACGGACTTCCCGGAACCGGACTCTCCGACGATGCCCAGCGTCTGGCCCTTCTCCAGGTCGAAGGACACGCCGTCCACAGCCTTTACCAAGCCGTCGTCGGTCGGGAAGCTGACGTGCAGGTCGTTGACCCTCAGGAACTTCTTGCTGCTCACCGACGTCGCGGGAGTCCGGTCGACCCGGGTGCCGCGGCTCTCCAGCGTCTCAGCAGCAGTGAGGTCGTCGCGTACTTCGTCCATCAGCCAACCAGCTTCACTCGTGGGTCGATGAAGCCGTACGCGATGTCGACGAGCATGTTCGCGACGACGATGAAGGTTGACACGATGAGCACCATCGCGACGATCACCGGCAGGTCCATCGTGGTCACCGAGGTGACGGCCGTCCATCCGAGGCCGTGCATCGAGAAGACGCTCTCGGTGATGATGGCGCCGCCGAGCAGGCCTCCCAGGTCGAGGCCGGCGGCGGTGACGATCGGCGTGAGCGCCGCCCGCAATCCGTGGCGCAGGATGATGCGCCACCGGGTCTGGCCCTTGGCCATGGCGGTGCGGATGTAGTCCTCGCTCATCGTCTCGATCATGTAGGCGCGCGTCAGTCGGATGTAGCTTGCGGCGAAGATGCACGCCAGTGTCAGCCAGGGGAGGATGAGGTTCACCGCCCAGGTAACGGGGTTCTTGGTGAACGGGAAGTAGTGGGGGATCGGTACCCAGCCCCACTTGATGGCCGGGAACGTCAGCAGGATCAGGCCGATGAAGAACGTGGGTACGGAGAAGCCGACCAGCGCCGAACCTACGATCGCGCGGTCCGGCCATCGACCTCGGTTCAAGGCCGCCAGGACGCCACCTCCGACGCCGATGACCATCCAGATCACGAACGCGCCGATCGCGATGGACAGCGACACGGGCCAGGCCTTCGCGACCATGGTGTTGATGGTCTGGTTGGTGGTGGGCGAGTAGCCCATGCACGGGGCCGGGCAGTGCACGATCTGCTCAGGGTGAGAGGCGCGCAGCTCCGCGTTGTCGGGGTAGTCGCGGCCGACGAACAGACCGGAGATGAACTTCCCGTACTGGACGTACACCGGCTGGTCGTAGCCGAGAGCCTTGCGGTTGCCCTCGAGGATGGCCGGGCTGCAGTTCCTGGCGCACGTGTAGCGCGCGGGATCGGTGGGCCCGGCGAAGAACAGCAGGAAGGTGGTCCCGGTGATGAGGAACAGCATCACCACGACAGACAGCACACGCCTGACGATGTAGTAGAACACCCGGACCCTCCCTCAGGGGAGTGGGAGCGCGCACGACGCGCGCCCCCACACCTTCTTGAAACTAGATCAGCTCACGCCTTGATCGAGATCGTGGCCGGGTCGTAGTAACCCGTGTACGCACCGTTGACGAAGGCGCCGACGACCTTGCTGCCGTGGACGAACACGAACTTGTCCACGATCAGGGGGATCACCGCGAAGTACTTGGTGGCGAGCTCGGTATCGAGCTTGCCCCACGCCTTCTCGCGAGCGGCCTGGTCGGCGATCAGGTTGGTCGCGTCGATCTCGGCGTTGAACGCAGCGTCGTCGAACCAGCCATAGTCCTGCCCTGCACCGCCCGCGGTGATGTTGATGCGCGAGTCGAACAGTGGCGGGATGTCGGTCGACGCAGACGGGTAGTCAGCGCCCCAGCCGGCCCACATGGCGTCGTACTTGGTCGCCGATGCGGGGGACTGGATCGTGGCGTAGTACTTCGCCGAGAAGCCGTCGAGCTGGGTGTCGAAGCCGGCAGCATCCCAGGCCGTCTTGAGGCCGGCGAACACCTTGTCGTATGTTTCGCTCTTGCGGTAGGCGACGGTGATCTTCACCGGGAGAGTGAAGCCGGCATCCTGGAGCATCTGCTTGGCCTTGGCCTGGTCGCCCTTGTCGCCCGCCGGGAGGGGGGTGTTCGGGAACGCCGGGAGGGCCGGGTTGATGAGCGAGTTGGTTGGCAGGGCGACTGCGGAACCACCAACGGCGGTCACGTAAGCGCTCCGGTCTGTCGCAAGGGCCAAGGCCTCACGGGCCTTGGCGTTGCTCATGACCTTGGACTTGAAGTTCGGCGTCAGGTACCGGGTGTACGGCGAGGCGACGATCGAGTTGCGCCCTGCGGCGCCGCTCTCGACGTTCGGCAGGGCCGTCACAGGCGCCGGGTCGAACGTGACCGCGGTCTGGTCGTCGCCCTGGTCGGCGATGAGCCGCTCGTACATGGTCTCTGCCGTCAGCGACTCGTCCCACGTGATCTTGTCGGGGTAGGCCTTGCGGATGGTGTCCGTCGCCTGATCCCAGTTGGTGTTTCGGACGAACGAGCCGCCCTTCTGAGCGGTCCAGGTGCCATCGAGCTGGTACGGGCCGTTGGAGAAGATGTCGAAGTTCGACTTGTCGCCGAGGTCCTTGGTGGCTTTGAAGGCAGCGAACGCGGTCATGGTGACCGTGTTGTTGAAGTCGTTCACCGGCTGCTTGAGCTTGAAGGTGATCGTGTTCCCGGAGACGGTCACGGCCTTGTCGTACAGGTCCTGACCGGTCTTGGCGTACGGGCCCTTGTAGGACGAGGAGCCGTCGGCGTCGCTCGGGATGTCGAGGAAGGCGATCGCGTAGTTCGGGCCGCCGGTGATGACGTCGACCGCGAACGTGCGGGAGATGCCGTACTTGACGTCATCGGCCGTCACGGCCGAGCCGTCCTGCCACTTGAGGCCGTCCTTGAGCGTGAACTTCCACGTCTTGCCGCTGTCGGTCACCGTGCCGGTGTCGGTCGCCATGTCGCCGACGAGCTTGGGCACCTCGGTGTCGGAGGTCGTGGCGGTCCAGGTGGTCAGCGTGCGGGTGAAGAGGCGGTTGCCTGCCTCGATGTTCACGCCGACGTAGACGCGCTGGGGATCCCAGTGCTCGGTCTGCGTGCTCATCAGAATGTTCAGCGTCCCGCCCTTGACGGCGGCAGCGGCAGCCGGCGTCGACGAGCCCGACGTGGCGGTGCTGCTGCTGCACGCTGCGGCCGAGAGGGCAAGACCTGCGGTCCCAGCCACTCCGGCGACGAATGTCCTGCGCTTCATACGGCGCTCTCCTTTGTGTTGAT
>JADGPB010000014.1 GCA_017882655.1 Propionibacteriales bacterium | reverse complement strand
CTCATCGACGGCTCAAGCGTGTACGCAGTGCCACCGCCACCGGGAGGGCGATGTGCGCGGGTAGGACGGTGCCGGCGACAGCGAGGAGTGCGGGCACCGGGACGCTCTGCTCCGGGTGCTTGGCGGACCGGGATGTCAAGACCGCGACCGCGCATCCCAGGCTCGCGCCGGCTGCTCCGAGGGCAGGGCGGATCATCCGATCGTCACCGCTGGCGGACCGGATGCCCCACGCGGCGTAGCCGGCGGCGATGGCGGCCGGGAGCAGCGCCGAGGACGGCGTGGACCAGCTGTTCGGGCGGCCTCGCGCGTCCCACTGGGTCGGTACGGGGTCGCCGCGCCGCATCGTACGTACGCTGATCACGACCGCGGCCGCAGCCCATGCGATCGGTGCGTACCGAAGGGCCGTCAACAGGCGAGGATCAACCTTGTTGAGGCTCTCGTCGTCCCAGTCGTCGGGACGCAGCAAGCCGAGCCGTACGGCCACCGCGCCGAGGTTGACCGTCCATCCCACCCCGAACATGCGCGGTACGAAGATTGTCGGGTCGGCCGGCGCCCAGATCCGGCTACGTACGGACGCGTCCGAAGGACCGCGGGTCTCGTACGGCATGCCGAAGACCTCCCCTTCTCCCTCAGCGGGGTCGGTCTCTGCCGCGAAGGCGTCGAGCACGTGTGCGGCGTACTCCGCCGGCGTCCCCAGCTCAGCCTCCGTGGCGCCATCGAGGAGAGCAGCCCGTAGGTCGTCGAGAGCAGCGGTACGTACGTCGGCGGGCAGATCCTCCAGGGCAGCCGCCACCTGATCCTCGAAGCTCCTCATTCGGACACCTCCAGCAGTGAGTCAAGGGCGTGTACGAGGCCACGCCACGCCTGCGTACCCTCAGTGAGGGCAGCCTGCCCCGCGGCGCTGAGCTCGTAGTACTTGCGCGGCGGTCCTGCCGGGGACTCGACCCACCTGGTGTTGACAAGGCCGGACGTCTTGAGACGGCTGAGCAGCGGGTAGACCGTTCCCGCCGAAGCATCGAGGCCAGGCCTGGCGGCCAGCGCTGTCACGATCTCGCCCCCGTAGCTCTCCTGCGCCCGCAGCAACCCGAGGATCGCCAGCTCCAGTACACCCTTGCGCAGCTGCGCCACTCTGTCCGTCGCCATCGTCTCTCCTAGAGATCGCCTGGTACTAGGTTATACCGGCTACTAGGCGCGGAGAACCCTGGCTTCTCCTGAACGCAGTGCGGCCCCGCTCCCTTGATGGGAGCGGGGCCGCAAGGTCGTACGGATCAGGCAGTGGTCTCTTCGCGCTTGCGCTGCGGGTCGACCTGGACGCCGGGGCCCATGGTGGTGGAGACGACGATCTTCTTCACGTACCGGCCCTTGGAGGTGCTGGGCTTGAGCCTCAAGACCTCGTCCATGGCGGCGGTGTAGTTGTCGACCAGCTTGTCGAGGTCGAACGACGCTTTGCCGACGATGAAGTGAAGGTTTGCGTGGCGATCGACACGGAACTCGATCTTGCCGCCCTTGATGTCGGTGACAGCCTTCGCCACGTCCATCGTCACGGTGCCGGTCTTCGGGTTCGGCATCAGACCACGCGGGCCGAGGACGCGGCCGAGGCGGCCGACCTTGCCCATGAGGTCCGGGGTGGCGACGACGGAGTCGAAGTCGAGGTAGCCGCCGGCCACCTTCTCGATCAGCTCGTCGGCACCGACCTCGTCGGCACCGGCCGCGAGTGCGTCGGCGGCCTTCTCACCGGTGGCGAAGACGAGGACCCGTGCCGTCTTGCCCGTACCGTGAGGAAGGTTCACCGTGCCGCGGACCATCTGGTCCGCCTTACGGGGGTCGACGCCGAGCCGCAACGCGACCTCGACGGTCTCGTCGAACTTGGCCGACGCCCCTGTCTTGGCCAGCCCGACAGCCTCGACGGCCGAGTAGAGCTGGTCCGCGTCGCGGGCATCTGCTGCCGCGCGGTACGCCTTGCTGCGCTTCATGTCTGGTTCCTCTCGTCAGCCGTCTCGTGTGACGGCGTGCCAGGTGTGGTTCGTACGGGCCGCGCTGGCCCTACCACGGGGTGCGGACGTCGTACGACATCCGCGGGGAGCGTCACTCGACGGTGACGCCCATGCTGCGGGCCGTGCCCGCGACGGTCTTCATGGCGGCCTCGATGTCGTTGGCGTTGAGGTCGGGCATCTTGGTCTCGGCGATCTCGCGCACCTGAGCGCTCGTGATCTTGCCGACCTTGACCTTGTGAGGGGTCGCGGAGCCGGACTTCAGGCCTGCAGCCTTCTTGATGAGCTCAGCAGCCGGCGGCGTCTTCGTGATGAAGGTGAACGATCGGTCCTCGTAGATCGTGATCTCGACGGGGATGATCGTTCCGCGCATGGCTTCGGTCGCAGCGTTGTACTGCTTGCAGAACTCCATGATGTTGACGCCGTGCGGGCCGAGGGCCGTACCGACTGGCGGGGCTGGCGTGGCCGCCCCGGCATTGAGCGCGACCTTGACGAGGGCCGCGACCTTCTTCTTACTAGGCATGGTTTACGGGTCCTTGCTGGTTGTTCGGTAGCCGGGTCACCCCCGGCCGTGGTGTGGGCGCTTCCGCCCGGCGCACTACGACTTCTGGACCTTGCTGAAGTCGAGCTCGATGGGCGTTTCGCGGCCCATGAAGTCGACCATCACAGTGACCTTCTCGTTGTGCGGGTGGATCTCCATGATCGTGGCATGGACGCCCGCGAACGGGCCGTCGACCACCATGACGGAGTTGCCGACCGAGAAGTCGGCAACCTCGACCTTCTTGCGTCGGCTCGTCTGCCCGGCGCCGACCATCGCCTTGGCGATCACCGACGGGCTGAGCATCTTGACGACTTCCTCGTGGTCGAGGGCTACTGGGGTGTTGCCGTAACCGACGAAGCCGGTGACGGACGGCGTGTGCCGTACCGCCGACCACGAGTCGTCGGTCAGGTCCATTCGGACGAGGACGTAGCCCGGGTGGGACGTCCGCGTCACGGTCTTCTTGACGCCGTTACGGATCTCAACCGTCTCCTCGGTGGGCACGACGGCCTCGAAGATGTAGTCCTCCATGTTCAGCGCCTTGACCCGGTTCTCCAGGTTCTGCTTCACACGGTTCTCCATGCCGGAGTAGGTGTGCAGCACGTACCAGTCACCGAACTTGCTGGTGAGCTCAGCGCGCAGTTCTGCGACCGCGGCGTTCGCGACGTCGTCCGACTCGTCGTCGTCCTCGGCTTCCGCTTCGGCCGGAGCTTCCTCGCCGAAGTTGAGGTCGATCCCGTCGTCGACGGGCTCGTCGACGTCGTCGTCACTCAGATCGAGGTTGATCTCGACGTCGTCGCTCGCCTCCTCGATCACGTCGTTATCGCCGAAGGACAGGGTGATGTCCTTGAGCTCGTCGTCCAAAGGTTGGTCAGTCACGGTCTTTCCTCTCTCAGCCCAACGACTTGAGCAGTGCCCAGCCGAACCCGAAGTCCAGCAAGCTCACGAGGGTAATCATGAACATCACGAAGATCAGAACGACTACGAAGTATTGGGTGAGCTGCGAGCCGGTGGGCCATACGACCTTGCGGAGTTCGGAGATCGACTGCTTGACGAAGGTGATCGGTCCGGTCCGCTGCTCGGTCACCCCGAGGGCGGCCTCCTTGCGCGAACGGGTCGGCGAGTCCTTCTTCTTCACCGGCGCCTTGGAGGAGCGCGGGCGTCGGACCGGAAGCGTGGAAGCCGCGGCAAGGGCGACCTCTTCGGCATCCTCGAGCTGCTCCGGATCATCCTCGTCGGCCTCCGGGTCGAGCTCTTCCGCCTCGTCCTCGTCGGCCGCGATCTCGTACGGGCCGGGGTCGGGCAGATCGCGGGCGAGATCCTCGCCCGGCAGGTCCTCATCCAGCGACGGCTCAGCGTCATCGGTCAGGGAGTCGGCGATCTCTTCCGCCTGTACCTCCCAGTCCTGTGTTGCGTCCTCGGCAGGGGTCTCCTCGTCCAGGACGGGGGCATCCTCGACCGTAGCGTCAGCGACGACCTCGCCGGCACCCTCGACGGGCGCAGCGGACTCGTTCGGGTCGCGTCCCGAAACGGTCGACTTCCTTTTGGCCACGCACTGTTCCTTCACTTGACGCCGCACCGGCCGGGGCGCCGGGCTGACTGACGGCGCCGCACGGCGCCCGAGTTCGTCCTGATTCGCAGGGCAAGAGGGACTTGAACCCCCAACCTGCGGTTTTGGAGACCGCTGCTCTGCCAATTGAGCTATTGCCCTTTGGTGGAGGGCGACCGACGGAGGGCGTGCGCCGACCGTGGACTTGTCCACACAAGAGTGTGAGTGTACGGGGTTTGGCGCGTCGAGTCGAACCCGGCTACAGGTCGCAGCCGACCAGTACGGGCTCGGGCTCGAGGGTCACGCCGAACCTTTCGCGCACGCCTTCCCTGACGGTACGAGCCAAGTTCAGGAGGTCCGTCGCGGTCGCGGAGCCACGGTTGGTGAGGGCCAACGTGTGCTTGCCGGACAGGGTCGCCGGACCCGATCCGTATCCCTTGCCGAAGCCCGCGTGCTCGATGAGCCACGCCGCTGAGGTCTTCACCGTACCGTCGGGCTGGGCATATCGCGGCGCCCCGTCGGGCAGGCCCGCGGAGGCCTCGCCGGACAGCAGGGGGTTCGTGAAGAACGAACCGGCGGACCACGTGTCGTGATCCTTCGGATCGAGCACCATGCCCTTCGAACGGCGCAGAGCGAGAACGGCGTCACGTACGGAGCCGAGCGGCGCTCGCTGGCCCACCTCGACACCGACGGCCGCCGCCAGCTCGGCGTAGCGGATCGGCGCCGACAAAGGGCCCAGCTCGAGCTGGAAGCTGACATCGAGGACGATGTGGCGGCCCGGCTCTTCCTTGAACCTGCTGGACCGGTAGCCGAAGCCGCAGTCGGACGCGGCGAACGTCGCCTGGCCGCCCGAGGTGCGGTCCCAGGTCCTCACGCGGGCGATCGTCTGCGAGACGTCCGCGCCGTACGCACCGACGTTCTGGATCGGGGTCGCCCCCGTCGCGCCGGGGATCCCGGACAGGGTCTCGAGACCGATCCACTCCTGTCCGACCGTGTGGGCGACGACACGATCCCAGGGCTCGCCTGCGGCGATCCGTACGAACGCCCCCGCGCAGTCGGACACCTCGGCGTCGAGCCCACGCGTCGCCACGAGGACCACGACCCCGTCGAACCCCTCGTCAGATACGACGACGTTCGACCCCCCACCGAGCAGGAGCACGGGCTCGCCCCGTGAGTCGGCCTCGCGCACGGTGCCGACCAGCTCGTCGGTCGTACGCGCCACCACCAGCCGCCGAGCAGGACCGCCGACGCGCAGCGTGGTTAGGTCGGCGAGTCGGGTCGAAGCGGGCTCCGGGGCCGGTGCGGACTCGTACGTCGAGCTGACCACTTCGCACGTCTCGGCGCCAGAAGGACCATCGATGAGGTTCGGCCCGGTCACTGCAGTCCCTCTCTCGACACCTCGGCCGTCACCGCGCCGAGCACCTTCTGGCCGCCGCACGTGACCTCGATGGTCACCGTGACGCTGTCCTCCGCGACGGCGGTCACCGTGCCGACGCACCGCACCTCGGCCCCCTCGTCGTCGTCGGGGACGACGACCGGATGGGTGAACCTCGCCGAGTAGCGACGCACCGCAGCTGGGTCGCCTACCCAGTCTGTGACGACGCGCAGAGCAGTCCCAAGAGTCAGCATGCCGTGCGCGATGACACCCTCGAGCCCGAGCGCGCTCGCCGCCCGGTCGCTCCAGTGGATCGGGTTGAAGTCGGTCGACGCTCCGGCGTACCGAACAAGCTGCGCCCTCGTCAACGAGACCGCCAGCTCGCCGATCTGCGTACCCACCTCGATGCTCATGAGGTCGCCCTGGTGTGGACGAAGGTGGACGAGGAGTCGACGACCGGCTCCCCATCGAGCGTCGCCATCCGAACGGTCACACCGACGATCTCCATGGCCCCCCGGCAGCGCACCTTGTCGATGCTGAGCACGCCGGTGACCGTGTCGCCGGTACGGAGCGGGCGGTGCCAGACGAAGGTCTGGTCGGCGTGGACGACCCGCTGCAGCGACAGGTCGAGCTCGGGGTCGGCGAACAGCCCGTCCCAGGCAGCCGCGCCGATGACCGCCGCGAACGTGGGCGGAGCGACGGGCGCCGGGCCGGAGTAGGCGGGGTTCGGATCGCCCAGCGCCGCGGCGAACTCGGCGATCTTGGCCGCGCTCACCTCGTAAGGCGCCGTCGGTGGGTACGTACGACCGACATGGTCTGCTGTGATGGGCACGACCCCATTCAACGGGGGGAGCAAAGCCAGCACAAGCCGCCGCAGCAGCGGGACGCGCGTTGACCACCTTGTGGGCCCGGCCTGAACGGGCGGCGACACTGTCGGCGGTACTCTCGTGGCATGCCGATCGAGGACCCGGGAGAGCCCGGACTACGCCCTGCGACACCGGCGTGGCCACCGTCCGGAGGGGCCGCCGGAGCCGAGCCGTGGTCCCTTTCCACGCCTGTCCGGGTCGAGCACTCCGACGAGTACGACGCCGAGTCCGACGCCGGGGACCAGGAGTTCGAGCAGTTCGACTGGGACTCGTGGCAGCCCGGCGAGATCAGCGACGACGAGCCCGCCGCGGAGGTCGACTGGAATGCGCCTGGAGCGATGGCGACGGCCGAGCCCACGTCCTGGCGCGAGAAGGTCATCGGCGAGAGCGAGTGGCCCCGCGGGGTGACCGTCGGCGAGCGCGAGGCAGTGCCGGACCACGCTGTGGCCGCGATCGCTCCAGTCCCCGCCGAGTCGGAGCCGTTCGAGGAAGACGACGATCTCGAGCCTGTGCCTTCCTCCCTGGCGGAGCCTCTTCTCGCCAGCGGTCGTCTCTGGCCGCCCGCGAGTCCAGTCAGCCACGACATCGTCCACGTCCGGGTCGCCCCTTGGGCCCCGTTCACCACAGGGCTCGCGCTGGCCCTGGCCATGGTTCTCATGTCCGCCGCCGTCGTCAGCCAGGCCGGTCGACTTGGTCTGACGCTCGCTGTGCTCACCGGTCAGGTGCCGACCTCAGCCGACGCGGTCGTCGGGGCCTACCTCTCGGCCATCTCGCGTGGGGACGCAAAGAAAGCCATCTCGTACCTGTCGACCGCACCGGCCGACCCGGTGCTGCTCACCGACTCGGTCCTTCGGAAGAGCATCGAACAGGGCCCCATCACCGTGGTGGCCGTGAACGCCGGGTTGAGCAGCATCAACGGCACCCAGCGGGTGGAGGCGACGTACAAGATCGGTGACATTCAGGTCTCGACCAGCTTCACCACCGCCTTCACCGAGGGCCAGTGGGTGATCGGCGACGATCCTGGGCGCATCGGCGTGGGGTCTCTCAGGGCAGCTGGGATCCCGTTGTACATCAACGGCCAGGAGGTGCCCGATACCGTCGAGAGCCTGCCTGCCTTCCCGGGGACGTACGAGCTGTCGACGAACAGCACGTTCATCGACTACGCCACACCGAGCGCACTCGTCGTCCGGAGCTCTGACGAGGCGCCCATCATCGGCGCGGTCAAGCTGGAGCTGACGGACGCGGGGCGTCAGGCGGCCCTGGCGGCTGTCCGGACCGTGGTCACCCGGTGCCTCGCCAAGAAGGAGCTTCAGCCGGACGGCTGCCCCCAGAACATCGAGCCGAACCGCAACGAGCCCGTAGTGAGCGACACGATCGTCTACACGGTGAAGAGCGAGTCGATGACGATCTCGAATTCGGAGCTACGGCTCTCGACGGTCACCGTGACCTACGTGGCCACCTGGCAGCTGGACGTGAAGGTCAAGGTCAACGACACGCCTCGGGATGTCAGTTTCCCCTTCGGCGTCACGGCCCTGTGGCACGTGGGCCTGAGCGGCAGCGAGCCAACCCCCGTGCTCGTGTCCTAGCGGAGCGCAAACGGCCGGACCCTGAAGGGATCCGGCCGTCGATGCGTGTGAACTCAGCGGGTTTCGCGGTGAGCCTGATGGGTGCCGCAGCGCGGGCAGAACTTCTTGATCTCCAAGCGATCCGGGTCGTTGCGCCGGTTCTTCTTGGTGATGTAGTTCCGCTCCTTGCAGACTGAGCACGCGAGCGTGATCTTGGGCCGGATCTCGGAGCCCTTCTTGGCCATGTTCATCCCTCGGTGTCTGTGCCGTACCAATGTGTAGCGGGAACGGGACTTGAACCCGTGACCTAACGATTATGAGCCGTTTGCTCTACCGTCTGAGCTATCCCGCCCTGGAGCCCCCATGCGGAATCGAACCGCAGACCTTCTCCTTACCATGGAGACGCTCTGCCGACTGAGCTATAGGGGCCAGCCGCCGGACCAACATACACGACCCCCGTACCCACCCGCGAATCGGTATGAGCAGGGTGTCGCAGGCGGTGCCACGAGTGCTCCCGCGGCCCCTCCGAACACCGGCGGCCCGGGACCATCGAGGTCTCGGGCCGAGGTGGTGGCAGGTGTTGGGTTCGAACCAACGTAGGCTGAGCCGACGGTTTTACAGACCGCTCCCTTTGGCCACTCGGGCAACCTGCCAAGCTGGCGAACCAGCGGCCGAAACACTAGCAGTCGGGCCTTGTCGCTGCCGAATCGATACCGGCCCTCCCACCCTGCCACACGACGTGCCCGACTTCTCTAGTGGACCGTTTCCGACTAGCTAGGCTGTGCCCGAGGTTCCCTAGGAAGGACGCCACCATGGCTACGCCCCACATCAGCGCCGAGCCCGGACAGATCGCGCCGCTCGTTCTCATGCCCGGCGATCCGCGCCGGGCCGAGAAGATCGCGAACGACTTCCTGGACAACCCGGTCCTCGTCTCCGACGTGCGAGGCATCCAGTGCTTCACCGGCACGTACGACGGTACGCCGATGAGCGTGATGGCCTCCGGCATGGGTCTTCCCTCACTGTCCATCTACGCGACCGAGCTGTACAAGTTCTACGGCGTCGAGCGGATCGTCCGGGTCGGGACCTGCGGCGCGATGCTCAAAGAGGTCGAGGTTCGCGACGTGGTCATCGCGTCGGCCGCGCACACGAACTCCTCGGTGCCGTCGTTGCTGGTGCCGTACGCGACGGTCGCGCTGGCGCCCAGCCCGTACCTGCTTCGGGCCGCCATGAACGCCGCCGAGGCGCACGAAGGCCTGCGCTGGCACGTGGGGCCGGTGTACGCGAGTGACCACTTCTACGGCGGCAACCCGGGGACGATGGAGAAGCTGATCGCACTCGGCACCAAGGCCGTCGAGATGGAGGCCGCCGGGTTGTACGCGGTGGCGCTCAGCGAGGGCAAGGAGGCGCTCACCGTTCTCACGGTGTCCGACCACCTGACCGCCGAGAGCCCCGAGCTCACCAGTGCGGAGCGTGAGGACTGCTACCGCTCGATGGTCGCGATCGCGGCCGCAGCGCTGCGCGCCTGAGGTCCGCCGAGGGGGCCGAAACAGCTTCCGGGCCAAGCGAAGGTCACAGTCTCATTGCGGCACGCCGGGCCTGCTTGACTGCCTTCTCGCCCCCCGATTGACTCGGGCAGCGAGGGGCGCTGAGATCGTGCTCGTATGCGCGCGGGGAGGAACGTATGGTCGCCGGTGGGCGTGTGGCCGTAGTGGGTAGCGCAAACCTCGATCTTGTCACTGTCACCGAGACGCTCCCCCGCCCCGGCGAGACCCTCCTCGCGACCTCGTACTCCGAAGGCCCCGGTGGCAAGGGCAGCAACCAGGCCCACGCCGCGGCCCGGATGGGTGCCGCCGTCTCGTTCGTCGGCCTGCGCGGCGACGATGCGGCCGGGCAGATCCTTGCCGACGCGCTGAGCGCCGAAGGGGTGGACGTGTCCGCCTTCTCGGTGACGGACGGTCCGTCCGGGCGGGCCCTGGTCATGGTCGACACGGCCGCCGAGAACTCGATCATCGTCGTCGCGGGGTCGAACGCGAAGCTGTCTCCGGCCGATATCGAACGGGCCGGCGACGTGGTCCGCTCCGCTGATGTCGTCGTCTGCCAGCTCGAGATCCCGCTCGCGGCGGTCGAGGCCGCACGCCTCGTCTGTACGGGCACCTTCGTCCTCAACCCCGCACCCGCTCGACCGCTGCCCGACCAGCTGCTCGCTGGTACGGACGTGCTCGTCGTCAACGAGACCGAGTACGCGACCGTCCTAGGCATCCCGCTCCCCGACCAGCTGGACGACATCGCCGACGTGGCCGCTCGTCGGGGCGCGCCGCGGGTCATCGTGGCGACACTCGGCCCGCGAGGCGCTGCGGTCTGTACGGACGGGGCTGTCACGCTCATCGCCCCTCCCCCCGTCACGGTCGTCGACTCGACCGGTGCCGGCGACACGTTCGTGGGCGCGCTCGCAGCAGAGCTCGCACGCGGTACCGACGTGCTGAACGCCGCGCGGATGGCTGTCGTCGCCGCCTCACTGTCCACGCAGAGCCTCGGGGCCACGGCAGGAATGCCCCACCGCAGCGACGTACTCGCGTATGTCGGTGCATCACAGAGCCCGGAGCCCGCCTAGAGGCTGGTCCGCTTTCACCACCCGGCCGGTCTTCCGGCCACAGTCAACAAGGAGAAATGTCATACATGAAGCGCCAACTGAAGCTGGGACTGGCGGCCGCCTCCGCCCTTGCCCTCGCCCTCACCGGCTGCTCGTCGTCAGCGTCCACCGGCTCCCCGTCCGGTAGCGCGAGCGCCTCCGGGAAGCTCTCCGTCGTGAGCGTCATCAACGGAACCCTCGGCGACGCGAGCTTCTTCGACAGTGCCGAGACCGGCATGACGAAGCTGAAGGCCGAGGGCCACAAGGTCCAGACGATCCAGTCCGATGCCAGCAACCAGACGTCGTGGAAGCAGAACACGGAGTCGGTCTCGGGCAAGTGGGACATCGTCGTCGTCGGTACGTCGCAGATGGTCGACATCCTCAAGGAGATCGCGCCGAAGTACCCGAACCAGAAGTACATCATCTACGACGATGTCGTGACCGCTCCGAACGTCGCCTCCATCACGTTCAAGCAGAACGAGGGCTCGTACCTCGCGGGCGTGCTGGCCGCTCTCGCCACCACGAACAAGGACAAGTTCCCGAACGCCACCGGGTCGAAGGTCATCGGCCTCGTCGGCGGCATGGACATCCCGATCATCAACGACTTCGTCGTGGGCTTCAAGAAGGGCGCCGAGACGGTCGATCCGACCATTCAGGTCAAGGTCGGCTTTGTCGGCAACTTCACCGACTCCGACAAGGGCTACTCGATCGCCAAGTCGATGTACGAGCAGGACAAGGCTGATGTCGTCTACCAGGTCGCCGGTGGCGCAGGTGCAGGCGTGCTGAAGGCTGCCAAGGACACAGGCCGCTACGCGATCGGCGTCGACTCGAACCAGAACAAGCTCTACCAGGGCTTCATCCTGGCCTCGATGCTGAAGAACGTGGGCGACGGCATCCACACCGCCGTCACCGCTGCTGACGCGGGCACGCTGGCCTACGGCTCGACCACGTCCTACGGTCTGAAGAACGGTGGTGTTGGCCTCACCTTCGCCGACAACGGAAACATCGTCCCGGCGGACATGCAGGCGAAGATCACCGACTACGCCCAGCAGGTCTCCGACGGCAAGATCACCGTTCCGACCACGATCAGCTGACCATCCGTGCATGATGTGGGGGCCGGGCATCGGCCCGGCCCCTGGCATCTGTCCTGAGCCCATCGAGGGAGCCTCATGACCGGTCCGCTGCTCCAGCTGCGCCACGTCACCAAGACGTTCGGATCACTGGTGGCGAACGACAACGTCGACCTGGACGTCCTTCCCGGGCGCATCCATGCGCTGGTCGGAGAGAACGGCGCCGGCAAGACGACGCTGATGTCGATGATCAACGGCACGGGCGTCCCAGACTCCGGAACGATCATCTACGACGGCACCGAGGTCTCGATCACCACGCCCCAACAGGCGGCCGCGCTCGGCATCGGCATGGTCTTCCAGCACTTCAAGCTCGTCGGCTCCCTCACCGTTGCGGCCAATGTCTTCCTCGGCCGAGAGATCACCAAGAACGGCCAGCTGGACACCGCGGCCATGGAGACCAAGGTCACCCAACTGGCGCAGCGGTTCGGCCTCGAGGTCGACTCACAAGAGATCACGTCCGAGCTCAGCGTCGGCGAGCTCCAGCGCGTCGAGGTCCTCAAAGCCCTCTCCCACGAGACGCGGCTCCTGGTCCTCGACGAACCGACGGCGGTGCTGACGCCGTCGGAGACCGACGACATGTTCGTCGTCATCCGTGAGCTGGCGAAGTCCGGCGTCGCGGTCATCTTCATCTCCCACAAGCTCGACGAAGTGCTTGCGGTCGCCGACGTGGTCACGGTCATCCGCGACGGTCGCGTCATCGACACCGTTCCCGCTCTGGGCCTCACCAAGGAGCGGATCGCCACCATGATGGTGGGCCGCGAGGTGCTGCTGCGGATCGAGCACACGCCGGCGCACCCGGGCGAGACCGTACTCGAGGTCGCCGACCTCACCGTTGTCGACGATCGTGGCGTCACTGCGCTCGACCACGTCGCCCTGTCCGTACGTGCCGGCGAGATCGTAGGTATCGCCGGCGTCGACGGCAACGGACAGTCGGAGCTGCTCGAAGCGATCGCCGGTCTCGGCAAGCCCTCGTTCGGCATCGTGAGACTCAAGGGCACTGACATCACCAAGGCGTCGGTCGCCGCACGGCGAGCCGCCGGCATGGCGTACATCCCCGACGATCGTCATCACGTCGGTACGGCCCCGCGCATGTCCGTGGCGGACAACGTCGGCGCCACCCACCTGTCGCCACCCGTCGCTCGCACCGGCTGGCTCAGCCTCAGTGGCCTCAGCCAGTTCGCCTCCCGCCTCATCAAGACGTACGACATCCGCGGTGCCGCACCGACGACCCCCGTCGGGTCGTTGTCGGGCGGCAACATGCAGAAGGTCGTCATCGCGCGCGAGTTCGAGTCCGACCCCGCACTCCTGGTCGTCTCGCAGCCGACACGCGGCGTCGACGTCGGCGCCATGGAGTTCGTCCACAAGGCGCTGGTCACCGCGCGTGATCGCGGCGCTGCCGTGCTGCTCGTCTCCGCCGACCTCAACGAGGTGATGAGCCTGTCCGACCGGTTGCTCGTCATCCATCGCGGTCACATCGTGGACGAGTTCACCCACGACACGATGTCCGAGATCGCCGTCGGCCTCGCCATGGGCGGCCAAGCCGTCGACGAGGAGGCCATCGCCGCGGCGAACGCACTCCACGCCGAGAAGGCCGAGCTGGTCTCCACCGATCTCGACGGCGACGGCATCCCCGATGCGCTGCAGAAGAAGACCCCTGCGGCGCCCACCGAGGTGACGAAGACCGAGGAGGCGTTGCCCAGCAGGTCGACCGGCAGCACCATCCTCAAGACGATCTTCACCAACGCCGCGCAGCCGATCCTGGCCGTGGTCGCGGCCCTGGTCATCGGCGCGATCATCATCGCGGTGATCGGCAAGGATCCCGGCGCTGCGTACGCCGAGCTGTTCTTGTCGCCGCTGACCACCCCGTACGGCCTCGGGGCGCTCCTCGCCCACTCCGTGCAGCTGCTGATCCTGTCGGCCGCCGTGATCGTGAGCTTCCGGGCCGGCTTCTTCAACATCGGCGGCGAAGGCCAGCTGTACGTGGGTGCCCTCGCGGGAGCACTCACCGGAATCGCACTCAAGGACTCGTCGCTGCCCAGCTTCCTCGTCATCATCATCGTGCTGGTGGTCGCGTTCGTCGTCGGCGGTGTGTGGGGATGGATCCCTGGCGCCCTCCTGGCGTTCTGGAACGTCAACATCATCGTCACCACGCTGATGATGAGCTCGATCGCGACGCTGCTCACCCAGTACCTCGTGACAGGGCCGTTCGTCGACAAGGCGTACGGCTCGGTGGGGTCGAAGAAGCTCGGGTCGAACGCGCTGCTGCCGGTGTTCAACGCCGAGTACAGCCTGACCCCAGACATCATCATCGCGCTCGTCATCGTCATCATCTTGGGCCTCGTTCTCACCCGGTCTGTGTGGGGACTCAAGGTCCGCGAGCTCGGCGAGATGAACCGCTTCGCCGAGTACACCGGTGTCAACCCACGGACGATGAGCATGCAGGTCATGGCGCTCTCGGGCGCCGTCGCCGGCCTCTCCGGAGCCCTGTACGTGATCGGACCCAACTCGACGGCCCGGTTCGTACAGACCTTCTCTCCCCAGTACGGGTTCACCGCACTGACCGTCGCTCTGCTCGCCCGGCTCAACCCGTGGGTCGCGATCCTCGCGGCGGTCTTCTATGCGGACATGATCGCCGGCTCAAGTTCGATGCAGGCCAACGCCAACGTCCCGAAGCCGCTGGTCGACGTCATCCTCGGCCTCATCGTCCTCATGATCACCGCCACGTTCGCCTGGAACTGGTCGCGGCGCAAGAAGGTCGGCAAGAGCGTCGCGGCCGTCCAGGCCGATTCCGTCTTCGTCGAAGGGAGCGTGAAGTGAACGACATCCTTCACACGGTCTTCAGCGTCGCCCTCATCGCGGCCACGCTGACCTACCTCACGCCGATCCTGTTCGCCTCGATCGGCGGCGCGATCACCCAGCAGGGCGACATCCTCAACATCGGCCTCGAAGGCATGATGCTCATCGGCGCCTTCTCGGCGATCGCGGTCGGTGCCGCGGCCAACAACGCGCTGGTGGGCGTCCTCGCCGCGGTGGCGTCGTCGCTGCTGCTCAGCCTGATCTACGCGGTGTTCACGCTGTGGCTGAAGGCCGACTTCATCGTCGTCGGCATCGGCGTCAACATGCTCGCCGCCGGCGCCTCGGTGTTCGCCCTGCAGCTGCTGTACGGCAACCCCGGCGGCACCCCGCAGAGCGTCCGCTCCTCGCT